>CAZBFU010000004.1:37169-39344 GCA_964491365.1 uncultured Pseudomonadales bacterium | reverse complement strand
TCTAGACTTTGACCAGAGCCATAGCATTGGTTGCTCCAGGCTCATGCCACTGACTACCATGCACAATAATCACATCATCTCCTTTTTTCAAAATGCCATCTTTTTCCAACAATTCGATCACTTCTGTGGGAATCTTGAATTCTCCAGTGGGGAACTCTTTGCGTAGGGGAGTCACCCCAAAAGAAAGACTTAGTAAATCAGCCACTTTGGGGTCGTGAGCAATGGCAATAATAGGAAGTTTTGGTCTAAAACTGGAGAGTACTTTTGCCGTCGTCCCACTATCGGTGAAAACCACTATCGCTCTCACACTTGCCTGATGTCGAGCCAGTGAAATGGCTGAAGAGACGACCGCCTCGGTACTATCATAAGTGGTTAACTCAAGGTCATCATCTTCGATGACAGTTTCATTGAACGCGACAATTTTGGCCATCGCCTCGACTGCTTTTTCTGGATATTTGCCTGAAGCACTTTCACCAGAAAGCATGACGGCATCAGTCCCATCCCATACCGCATTGGAGACGTCGGTTGCTTCGGCACGGGTAGGTCGTGGATTCTCAATCATCGATTGCAACATTTGTGTTGCCACAATCACCGGTTTATGTTTGAAGCGACATATTTTGACAATCCTCTTTTGCCAGCCTGCCAGTTCCTCGATGGGTGACTCTACTCCCAAATCTCCTCTTGCTACCATCACGGCATCGGCATTTGATGTAATTTCTTCAATATTTCGTAAGGCCATGCCATTCTCAATTTTGGCAACTATTTGTACTTTTAAGTTACGTTTTGCAATTTCAGCTTTGAGCAAATCTAGATCACTTTTGGATCGACAAAAAGAAAGGGCTACAAAATCTACCTTGACCCTGGTTGCCATATCGAGCTTGTCTAAATCAGCTGGTATCAACGATGAAAACTCTAAATTTGCCCCTGGTAAGTTAACTCCTTTGCGATGAGAGATCGAATAGTCTTCGTTGGAAATAATCACCAAATGATCAACACCTTTCCAAACCACACTAAATTCCCCAAAGCCATCATCAATCAGAAACTGATCTCCAACATTAGTAGTTGTGTAGACACTTTTTTCTGCCAAGACGATCTTGGCATTGGGTACATCAAAGTTTAATCCCACCACCACCTCTTCCCCCTTTTTTACTAAAACTGGCAGTTTGTCAGCAGTTTCCAGACGTAGTTCTGGCCCCTGAAGGTCTACCAGAATCCCTACCGATTTATCAAGTTTTTTGGCAATAGAATTGACGAGGTTTATCCTCTCTTCGTGCCAGGCGACGGTATTGTGTTTCATGTTGAAACGGAACACGTTAACTCCAAGCTGAAGAAGTCTCTCAATTTTTTCAGGTGTATCACTAACTGGGCCTATGGTAGCCACTATTTTTGTCTTCTTTTTTTCGGTGAACATTTGCGAACTTTATTAACTTACTAAATCCGAGGAATTATACACACTGGGCAGATGTATTTGTTACACATCATCAGCGAGAACCACCTCTCCCTTCATCATACCTCATTCTTTAGCACTATATCAAACCCACTGCTAATATAGCAGAATATATCATTTAGCCTCATACATGGTCATTTTTTACAGTCTGGAGCCTCTTCAAAACCCGCTTCTTTTGCCTCTTTGATTGAGCAAAACCAGGCGTCTCCAATATATGTCTGAATTAGGGTATTTCCATATTGTGAACATTCTTCTGTTCGGAAGTATGCCTTACCTTTGTCGTGCAGGCTGATATTACCCTTGATCTTGCAGTCTTTGTTTTTGGGGTTTACCCGCTCGATACATTTCTCTCCATAGATTCCCAAACCTTTCTCTTTGGCAAGTACAGCTTTGGCGCTAATCCCGGTTGGTTCATTGGCTGTTCCCGTGTAGTAAGCGTGGCCTGTTTGCAGCATCAGCTCGTTAACCAAACCCTCCTTGGTATATACCAAACTTACCATTCGCCGAAACTCGTCTACATAGAGAGTTTTCAAGTAAATGTCTTTGCCCTTTAGATATTCAGTCAAAGCTTTCTTGGACTCGACTCCGCCGCACTTATCCATCTCAGGGGCGTTGATCGAAGCCAAGCGGATACTTCGCTTCTCTGCGGTCAAGAAAGAATCTCCATCAAAAACCTCTACCATTTGGTAAGTAGGTACCATTAGTTTTCTACCACCCAAAACAAGCAA
>CAZBFU010000004.1:35903-37069 GCA_964491365.1 uncultured Pseudomonadales bacterium | reverse complement strand
ATCCACCTCCTCAACCTCACCCGGGTCATCTGGTTCGACCTCTTCAACTTCGTCGAGGAGATCGTCTTCATCCTCGTTGGTGTCGGGCTGCATGTCCATCAGATCTCCATGAGGACAATCAGTTCATACGGCTCCGTCACGATCCGCATGAATTCGACCACGCCGAGCAGCAGGTCCAACGCGTGGTCCTCCTGTTCAACGACCGCCAAAAGTCGCTTCACACCGGCGCGCTTCTCGAGCTTTGCGATCTCTTCGATCAAGGCCGCCCAATCGGGCAAGGTCACATTGAACTTGATCTTGGTCTGCCCGCCCTCCATCTGACTGATCGTGATCATCACGTCGGACCTGGAGTCGGAGATGAGCAGGCCGTTTCCGAGCATGCGGTACGTATGCCAGCCCATCACACTCAGGTCGCCGATGAGTTTCTCACGGTTGATTGTGCCTGGGAAAACCATCGTGCTTCCCAGGGCGATCTCGCGCAAGGTCGACTTCATCTCGACCCATCCATGTGGCAGGATGCTGCAGACCATCCCATCTTCTCGGACATACTCATATTTCGTATCGGACATCTCACACCTCCTTCAAGGTGGCTATTAAAGAACTCTCGCAAGTCGCGAGATATCCCATATTATACGCGAATAGACCAAAAAAAAGCCCCGCAGAGGCGGGGCTTTTGTGTTGCGCGGGATCTAGTTGACGTACGCCGCCCCGCAATTGGGGCACGTCGTCTTTTCCTTCTCCCGAAGCGATCCACATGAGTTGCAAGTGGTCGCCCGGCGCCTGGCCTCCTCCTTGGCCTCCGTGGCTTGTTGCGCTTTGCGAGCAGCGCTCTCCTCATCCTGGATCTGGCGGTTCGCCAGGCTTTCAATCGTCTCCAGGATGGAGTTGAACGTCGCCAAACGCTTGGCGCTTTCGGTGGCATTGCCGAGGATGCTGCCGATGAAGTTCGACACACTCACGTCACCGTCAAGCAGCTTTTTGGTGTGATCGCCGACGTTGAGCTCGTCGATACCAGCGCCGGTCATGGTGACCGTAGTGGTATCGACCGTGAAAGCGAGAAGCAGCTTGCAGAGCTCCTCGCCGTCCTCGCCGACCACGTGGACCCAGTTTCCCCGGGCGTATGCCGTCAGCGGGGAGACGGTCTTGATCTGCTCGACCACGTCGAG
>CAZBFU010000004.1:10822-35803 GCA_964491365.1 uncultured Pseudomonadales bacterium | reverse complement strand
CGCGCCGCTTCGAAGCGGCTCTGGGCGAAATCGAAAATCGCCTCGACCAGCCGATCCATATCCGGTGAGACCGGGGACCAAACGTTCACTGGTACGAGTGTCAGTTGCCAGTGAGCGGCGTTGAGCGATTTGCTCAAGATCATCACGCGCATTTCTCTGGCGTTCGTGAAGACATACGCCAAATACTGGTCGAACATGTGGGTTCTTAGCCCACACGCTTCAGCCAGTGGGCACAGCTCAAACATCGACACATTTCCGATGATCTCAATCGACGATGCCCCCATTTGGGCTTCAGCGATGAGATTTTGTGGGATTGCCACAGAATTCTCCTTTCAATGTACTCTCGCAAGTCGCGAGTTATAGATATTATAGGTTATGAAAGGAAGATCCTCAAGCTGTTAGAAAACCACCTCTTCACCAGGTTCTGGAGGTAAAAATTCCTCACCATCAGTAGCCTTGGGGGTACTCTTTAGCCATTCGATATAAGTACAGCCAGTAGCCTTTCTTTTGGCACTATCCCAACCAGCTGTGGAACATTTTTTCATCTTCTTACCAGCGTTGGTAGTAAAAAGAACCAAAGCTTCACCACACTCAGGGCATTTTTCATCCAACTTCTCTGTGGTGCCATTGATCCATTCGACATAATCGCAGCCTACAACTTTTTTGGTTTCTTTGTCCCAACTGCCTGCACTACACTTTTTCATTTTTTTACCAAATCTAGTCACTTGCAGAATTAAATTGCTCCCACATTTAGGACATTTTTCTTCTAATTCTTGTGGCTCTACTTCTAACCATTTGACGTACTCGCAACCCTCACTTTTCTTTTTTTCTTTATTCCAAATATTTTTCGAACACCTCTGCAACCGTTTGCCGGTTGGAGTTTCACTCACATCGCCCATTGGGGCGCCACATTTGGGACAAATTTCTGTATCACTCATTCTTACAAGATACCAGAAAATTATTTATTTAGTTGCCAAACAGAATAGTTTAATAAGCTTGCAAAGCTAACCCAAAGCAAATAGGGAAGTAGCAAATTACTGGCTTTATTAGAGTATTTAGCAAAAGTAATTACACAAGCCATAATGGCACACCAAAGAGCCAATATCACTGTCATAGCCACATCTGGTCTTTGAAACCAGAAGAAAAAGAAAGACCAGGCAATATTCAGTATCAGCTGCAAATGGAAGAGTACACCGACACTAATCCGATCATATTCTTTCTTTGCCTTCTCCCAAGCCAAAGACCCCGACAGACCCATCAAAATATAAAGGATAGTCCAAACAGAGCCAAAAACAAAACTTGGGGGTGTAAACCATGGTTTGATCAAGCTTGGGTACCACCACTTCACTGCATCTGCTGTAAAATAACCTCCGATTACCCCAGCCATCAAACTTACTAATACAAAGTAAGCGACACTCTTTTTCATAACTTCATTGTACGAGCTACAATCAAATCATGAAACGTCTCCTTGGTCTATTTTTAGTCATTTTTGCGCTCGTCTTAGCTCCACCAGTTTTTGCCAATGAGTACACCATAAAATCTGTAGAGTTTGATGTCATTCTCAATCAAGATAGTTCGGCAAATATAGTTGAAACTAGAACCTATCAGTTTAAAGATTCATTTTCTTTTGCTTACTTGGATCTTGATTTAACCAAAGGGACTACTCTTAAAAACTTTAAGGTCCAAGATCAGATTACAGGTGACGACTTGCAGTTTAAACTTGAACCAAATGATCAAAGTACAAGACTGACTTGGTACTATCACGCAAACAATGAAAGCAAAATATTCAAGATTTCTTACACTGTTACCAATGCAATCATAAGACACTCAGACTTTGATGAATTTTATTGGCAACTAATCGGTGATCGTTGGGAAGTACCCTCACACAATGTACATGCCACCATCAACTTACCACCCTCTACCCCGACTAATTTCATTCATGGATTTGGCCATGGTCCCGCCAATGGGGTAGTGAGTATCCTCGATGAAAAACATCTAGTATTTTCCTCTAGTAGAGTTGGTGCAAAAACCTTCTTTGAGGTTCGTTCTATCTTTCCATCATCACCTTCACTTAAAGGGTTTCGAACTGGAACAGAAAAACTCGATACCATTCTTAAACAAGAAACCAAGCGTAAAGCTCTAGATCGAGAGTCAATTGTGACTAGAGGGATCTTAAGTCTAGTCGCCATCGCTTCGCTCGCCCTTGGCCTATTATGGCGCTTTATCTATTGGATAGATCAGTTTATTCGCTACGGAGCAGACAAACCCATGCCAAGAGTTAACTTTGCCGGTACTCTCTATGATCCTCCTTCAGACTTACATCCCGCTTTAGTCAACTTGCTTTCCAATTTTGGCTATCGGCCAAATCGTCATACTATCCCTGCAACGTTACTTAGCTTGGCTTTTCGAAAAATTATCAAACTAGAATCTAAACCTGCTTCTACCTGGAATAAAATCTTTGGCACTAGTCATGAGGTTTTTATCAGCAAAATTGCACAAAACCCTACCCTTGAAACTTTTGAAGAGCATCTTTTGAATTTACTCAAAGTGACCAATGAACCTAAATCTATTAGCAAGATCATTTCTGATATCAACAAGAGACAAAGTTCGGCTTCATTTCCCAGTCTGTGGCGGGACAGTCTTCACCAAGCTCTTCTCAAAGCGGATTTAATTACCCTTCATTCAGATAATTTGTTCAAACGCCTAAGTTTGGAAGTCTTCCTCTTTTTTGCTTCCCTGTTCTTACCAATAATTACAAATTTAGCCTTGGAAGATTATTTCAAACTCTATTTCGCCGACCCTTCTGGGGTGACGACTAGAGTCATTCTCGCTTTTATTGCTCTCACCTTCGGGATGGGCTTTATCTTGCTGTTTCTACTTGCCAACATGCATCAACTGACGGCAAAGGGATTGCAAGCTTCAGCTACTTGGTTAGCCTTCAAAAAATACTTACAAAAATATCGAGTTACTAGAAATCACCCAATCGACTCGCTTGTCATTTGGGAAAAATATTTAGTTTACGGAGTAGCTTTGGGAGTTTCGATGAAAACCTTGTCTCAACTTCCTATTACTGAAAAAGTCGCTAAATCTGTTTCCACTTTAGTGACTGGCTCCAATATTGGGTATTTAGGTAGTTCCTTAGGTAGTCTAGGCAGTTCTCTAAATTCAATTGGTGCATCAGGGTCAGGTAGTTCTGGCGGATTTTCTGGTGGCGGTGGTGGTGGCGGGGGAGGAGGTGGCGGTGGGGCTGGTTGAAGATTTGGTCCAAAAAAGTAAACCTGCCAAGGCAGAGATATTGCAAAGATTTTTCAAAACCTTGCCAGGTCAGTATGGCCATGGTGATCAATTTATCGGGGTAGTCGTCCCAGATATTAGAGCCACTATTCGAACCTATTATCACTTATCCCCATTTGAACTCAAACCGCTGTTCTGTCACAAGTACCATGAGGTGAGATTAGCTGCTTTATTGATCTTGGTTTACCAGTATCAACATTCAAATCCCAAAAAACAAATTGAAATTTATAAAATTTACTTGCGTTCTCGAGCGGGAATTAATAATTGGGATCTGGTTGACTTAACAGCTCCTCATATCTTAGGTGCACACACTTTCTGTCATCACACTACCCATCCTCTAGATCAATTAGCCAAAAGTAAATCTCTGTGGGACAAGCGGCTGGCGATTATTGCTACTTTTTATCATCTACGCCAAGGCTCATCGCAAGCTACTTTGCGAATTGTAGAAAAGTTGCTTCTTGATCCACACGATCTTATTCAAAAAGCCAATGGCTGGATGTTACGAGAATTAGGAAAACTTGTAAGTGAGCCACAACTGATTAATTTTATCGCCAAGCATTACGATCAAATGCCCAGAACAACACTGCGTTATGCGATCGAAAGATTTTCACCTCAAGTTCGAAAAAGCTTACTTTCTTCTGCCCCAAGCCCGGTCGATCTCTAAACGACTTTCTACCCACTCTCTCATAAAAACTAAATCAATTTCATTGGTATAAATACTTGAGCATTCCGCCAGAGCTGCTTTTATTTGTTCTTCTTCTTGTTCAACTGCCCACATAAATTTAGTAAATTCACCTTCGTCTTCTGACCGATTTTGAAGTCGTTTTTGGTACCATACCCACCGAAGGTCGAGAGGGGCTTGAATCCCTAAAACTACAAATCCTTGTGTCGCTAAATATTTTGCTTCACCAGCACTTCGGACACTTTCAACAATAATTTCATTCTTGCCAGCCTGTGCTAGTAATAATTCAGCCAGAATTGCCTCTCCACGCTCTCTTCGCAAAAGGTGGCCTAATTCGATCAAATTTTCTCTATTAACCGTCACACCTTTATTCAAAAGCATTGTTCTCAAAACATTAGACAACGAATAAGTCTCCATCCCTGTTAAGAGCTTGCACAAACTTGCCATTTCACCTTTTCCTGTTGCAATGCCGCCTACTATTGCTATGCCATTCATACTTTTACTTTTACCACTCTTTCTTTTAATGGAACAAAAGTTTTCATTCTAAAACTATTCTTGCCTCCCATTTTTGCCTCATACATCAAACCATCAGCCATACTTTCAACCAAATGATAATCTACCCCAGCCAAGTCTGAAAACCCTGGCAATATCACTGCTCCAACACTTGCTGTTAGTGGTAAGCCATTATCTGGCCGTTTTATTTCTGCCAGGATCTTTTTGAATCTTTCTAACATTGGTTCCACTAACAGTGTTAATTCTTCTTCAGTCATTGGCTCTTTACCTAAGTCCAAAAATACGACAAACTCTTCACCACCCAAACGAGCCTTGGCATCTACTTCTCGAAAAGTATGGTTCATTTTCTCAGCCACCGCAATCAAAACATCATCACCGTCAGCATGTGCCCGTGGAGATAGATCATTAACTTTCTTAAAATCGTCAATGTCCAAGTAAATCATGGCCATATTCTCACCTCTACGTACTTTAGCCAAAGCTCTTTCACCTTCTAGTTCAGCACTACGACGATTCGGTAAACCTGTTAATACATCAGTACTTGCCAAATGCGCCAATTGCACTGCTCTCTCATTGGCTTCAATTAAGAGTTGTCTTAAGTGGTCAATTTCTAAATTTTGCTTGGCGATTGTGGCTCGAAGGGCTCCCACGGTCCCATTATCTTCAGGAGGGGTAACACTCACTCTAATCTCGCTATCCATCAATCCATCTTATCAGCATATAATACGCGTATGCCAAGACCAGCCAAACATATCATCCTCACCGGACGTAATACTTGCCTAGACGCCCTCAATAGCGGGCGTGAGATTGCCTCAGTCCTGCTAGCCCAAGAAAACCAGAAAGATCCAGTCTTAGATCAAATTGCTTCTATTGCCCACAAACAGGGAATCAAAATAGAGCATGTTACCTCGGACGAGCTATTCAAACTTACCGATCGTTCTTCACATCAAGGCGTCGCCGTCTTTATGACCATGTTGGAACCACCAACCATCAAACAGATTGTAGATTCCAAGCCTAATGCCTTCATTCTCCTTCTCAATCATATCGATTACGAACAAAATCTGGGGGCAATTATGCGCACAGCTTGGGCTGGCGGTGTTGATGCTATCGTGGTAGGTCACAATGGTGTTCACGAAGTTACACCAGTGGTCGCGAAGGTTAGTATGGGAGCTGCTGCCTACGTTCCTCTAATCAGTCTGTCACTTTTTCAAGCACTTTCTACTCTCAAAGATTTAGCCGTACCCATAGTAGGTCTTGAGGTTGGTATGGGTAATATCTACAGTGAAACTAAATTAACTGGACCACTTGCTTTACTCGTTGGCGGCGAAGCGTCGGGTTTGACTCAACCATTGATCAAATACACCGACACTCTGATCAATATTCCCATGATTGGTAATATTGCCTCACTTAATGTGTCGGTTGCGGCGGCTCTGGTGGTCTTTGAAAGACTACGACAGGAGCGGCTTGGCTAATTGTCCTCAGATTTAATTCTGGTTTAAGATGATCGATGATTAACATATTGTATGGGTCAATCATCCTCCCCAATCTCATTTTGTGATTCATTTGTCTGCCTCCATATCTATGAATACTATCTGTTCTTGTCATCGCTCTAAAGATAAAAGCTTCATTATTTTCGATTCCCAATTCAAGTGCTGTAGTACCATTTGTTAACCATCCAGCAGCTAAACCTTCAAGAGTTCCAAAAAATTCTGCCATACCCCAGTAATAAGCTTTATTCTCATCATTTAAGTTTAGTGCGAGCATCATTAGGCAGTGTAATAATCCAGCTCTCGCTAGACCCATTAATAGTGGTCGTTGATCCAATCCTATAGACTCTGCTAATAACTCGTTTCCATCCATCATTTGGTAAATAAAACCAAAAATACTTTCAGAAATGTTTCGATCGGCCTTAGTTTTATGTGCAACTATATTCATCACACCAGTATTTTCAACTTCTTCCTCCGTGGGGAGAGGAATTTCGAGCAAATTCAAGCCTCTTTTGGTTACCCACATAAAAATATCAGCCGCGTGGGTAGAAGCTTTCATAAATCTCTCGTCAATATCTCTATCAGGTCGGACATCTACTTCGGTAATCCCTGGCAAATCTCTAACCGCTTGTTCTAGGTAGCTCTCTCCATCTTCTACTCCTAGATATAGTAAATAAAAAAAGCGTTGATTCCCTAATCCTTCCCACTCACAAAATTGTCTCGGTCCAATTCCACGTTTTTCTTCGCTCATACCCCATATTCTATCGCAAGATTTTACTTAGACCATAACCAGCTTGTAATAGACCCACCAATATTAAGATGATTAACCCTAATAAAAATGCTAAATGATTAGCAGAAGTCATATCAATATACTCACCTAGAGCAAAAGCGCTGATGGCATATGGCAAGCTTGTAAGAAGTGCTAGAGCACTCAAAGCACTTGCCCTATTGTCACTACTTATCAGTTTGTTAATTACACTAGATCGAAGGTTGCGGAAGGTAGTTGAACTAGCAATTCTAGTCAAAATCAAAAGACTACCTCCGACCAAACCAACAAATCTGGCAAAAAGTAGAGAAGAAATCAGAGTTAACGCCAGAATAAGTAAAAGTATTCGCTCGCCAAAGAACTTTTTTAATCGTGGGTAAGCTTGAGAAGCCACTGCACTTAATAAATAGCCGAAACCAAATAAGTAGCCAACCCCACGCGAATCTAAGTTCATTTCTTTGGCTTGGGATATTCCCAAGATTGATGCAGAAGCAAAGTATCCCAAGCCGATAATAATAAAAAAACCACTCCAAATACTTAGTTTGCTCGTTTTAAAAAGTTCTCTCATTCCACGTAAATTTTGTTTTACAAATTCCAACGCATTTACTAGCCTCTTTTTTCTAGCAGGCTCAGTCATCGTCCATATTAACGGTAGGGTGAATAAATACAAAACACCCTGCGCTAAATAGGGAAGTGGCTTATACCAATTAAACAAATATCCTCCCAATATGGCACCACCAAAGAGGGCAATCCAAACTAAACTTTCTTGATTGGCGACAATTTTGTCATAGGTGTTTTCTGTTTTGGTTTCCTCTAACGAATCATAAACAACAGCTTCCAAAGTGCCAGAATAAAAGGCATTTCCTAATCCTCTAAATACTTCAAGAACAGCAAAGACTTCAAAACTTTTGATAGAGCCATACATAAGTAAGGCAATGGCACTGATGGCGAAAGATAGTAACAGGGAGAGTTTTCGACCAATTAAATCTGCGATTGCCCCAGTAGGAAGTTCAAAAATTACTCCAGATAATACTTGAATCGAGGTCAGAATGGCAATTTCACGAAAAGACAAAAAATCACTAAAGAAATAAAGCCAAATCGAAATTGGTAAATAAAACTCGCTCATAAACATCAAAAGATATGCGTGTTTTACATTTTTCTTGGCATCACGAAGTGTCATCATGCTATATCATAGTTGATACATGATCACGATTCTCTTTACAGTTTTCTTAGATTTGCTTGGCTTTGGCATTCTCATCCCAGTCATCCCCCTACTTTTAGCCGACCCTAGCTCTTCTTATTACTTACTACCAATGGGGACCCCCTCCTCAACTGGATATTTAATCTTAGGTTTACTTCTCACCGCCTATCCTCTAGCTCAATTCTTTTCTGCCCCTATTTTGGGTCAACTCTCAGATCGTTTTGGGCGTAAGCCAGTCTTACTTATCTCTTTATTGGGAACAGCCTTTTCCTACCTGCTTTTTGCAATCGGTATTCATTTGCACCATCTACCACTACTTTTTATTGGTCGTATTTTGGATGGTATCACTGGTGGCAATATTAGTGTGGCTCAGGCTGCCATTTCAGATATCACTCCGCCAGCCTTACGTGCTCGCAATTTTGGATTGATTGGTATGGTTTTTGGTTTGGGCTTTATCATCGGTCCATTTTTAGGAGGTAAATTATCTGACCCAACCGTCTTAAAAAGTTTTGATTCGGCTACCCCTTTTTGGTTTGCTTTTATCTTGGCTCTAATCAATGCCGCTCTAGTTTTGTGGCGCTTCCAAGAAACGCACCCTGCACCTAATAGCCAACTCAAAATTGAATTTACCAAATCGGTAAGTCATATAGTGAAAGCCTTTCAACTACCCAAATTCAAAGTTCTTTTTTCAGTCTCTTTCTTGCAACAAGCTGGTTTTTCATTTTTTACGACCTTTTTTAGTGTTTTTCTTATCCGAAGGTTTGCTTTTAATCAGGGTCAAATAGGGGATATTTTTGCCTATATTGGTCTGTGGGTGGCTTTTACTCAAGGTTTTCTCACTCGTCGCTTATCTTTCCTCAAAGAGTATCAAATTTTGCGCGTTGCTATGGTCGGTAACGCACTTTCAATCTTTATGTTTTTTCTCCCTCAACAATCATTCTGGTTATATTTCATTATTCCCATTTTTTCGATTCAAAATGGTCTGGTGACTGCTAATTTATTAGGACTGATTAGTCGCTCGGGCAATCAAGACAATCAAGGAGAGATTTTGGGAATTAATGCTTCACTTCAAGCTTTGGGTCAAGGTATTCCACCCTTACTCTCAGGGTTACTTGCAAGTCGTCTCGACCCGTCTTTTCCCACCCTTGCATCGGCTTTGGTTTTACTTAGTAGTGCAGTGATTTTTAATCTTTTCTATCGACCAAATCCTGCAAAATAGGTATACTATTTGCATATGCCTAAAACCAAACCAACCACATCTGACTCAGAAATACCCTTACCACCAAAAAACAATAATTATGCCTATGTCTTAATAATTATTGGTTTATATTTCTTACTTCGAAACCTAGGCATTCTCCGTTCTGATTTATTTCAGCTAATTTTCCAATTTTGGCCAATTGTGTTAGTCTATTACGGCCTCAAGATTCTGAACCGTTAGCAATTAAATTCAAAAAAACTCTATGGCTGTGAAATATAAACAGTACTACAAGGAAATGCGAGCTAAACATGAAGCAGAATTTGCACAATTTGCGCAAATTCACGAAAAATTCGGTGCCGATCGCATGAAATATCAGGACGAATTTAATCAAATTGGTTCTCAAATCCAAGATATAGTTCAAGATTGGGAAAAGCGTTTATGTTCAAGGATGGAGGGAGGTAAGAATGGTAACTATTCTGCCAACTTAGCGGAAAAATTCAAAGGAGAGGTGAGAGCAGACTTTCCTCACTATGATTTAATTGGGGTGAAACTTATCCTTGCTGATTAGCTCTGTGCGCTGCTCTGATCAAGGCTAATCTATAGCCCATGATCTTCATGTTCAATTGACGAGTTTCGCTACCCTTCAAAGGTTCGCCTGATCTCGGGTCTATTCCTAATTCTAGAACTTGATAGGCTTTGGTCAAACCTTGCTCACATCGTGCTTGAATACCTTCGATCGGTAATAGTGATTCCAAATAGTCATAAAGGAATTCCACTCCAGTCAGATACTTCTCAAGCAGATCGACAGTCAAAACTTCATTTACGATCGCTCTCTTTATAATTTGCGCAGATTTACCAATGTCCTCCTGAGAGTGCATCACCAATCTTCGATCACAAGAGGGAAGATTCAAATTCAATAAAGTATTAACAAAAACAATCGCTTCATGACCTAGTCCATAGGTAGTGTGTGAACCAAAAATCGCTCTCGTATTGCCTGGATTGATAAATCTATACAAGGCACGACCTTCACTATTGTCAGCCATTGCCCGTTGTGCCAGTTGTACGAATTCTAAGATCGCCACTCGATGGATCACAAAATCTCCAGCAAATTGCTGTTTCTCCATTTCTACTGATATTTCGGATCGCTGTCCAAGTGTCGCCTCCATGACCTAGTATTATATCCTATATACTTAATCTATCCGATTTCTTGGTCATACAATAAAAGCGACAAACACCATGAACATCAGAGAATGATACTTGAGTATATTCATCAGTACGAAGCTGTTCACTAGTATGACTATCGTCTACTTCTAGCCATAATTGTCCTTCAGATGATAAATGTTTCAAAGCTTGCCTTTTCAGTCGGTTTATTAAGTCTAAGCCATCTTTACCACCAAAGAGCGCCAGCTCAGGTTCAAAATCAACGACACTTGAAGATAGCGCTCCTCTTCTACCTTCTGGAATGTATGGCAAATTAGCTACTATTACATCAAAAATCCCCTCAACCTTATCCAATAAGTTAGATTTAATTAATTTAATTTGCTTAAAACCTAGTCTCTTACAATTTATTCTTGATACCTCTAACGCTTCAGGGCTAATATCACTTCCAAACAATTCTACTTCTATCTTTAAGTCACGTAATTTATTGGCAATGCCTAAAATTATGGCTCCTGAACCTGTGCCCACATCGAGAATTTTATTTTTTCTTCTGCTATCTAAATTTTTTATCACCAAATCAACCAAAGCTTCAGTTTCTGGACGAGGAATAAGTACATGTCGATTTACCACTAAATCTAAACCCGCAAAATCCACGTGTCCTGTAATATATTCAACCGGCATTTCTCCAAATTTGCTTAAATCTTTACCCCACAAGCCGTACTTAAGCAATTGATTTTGTTCGTATACTGACCAAGTTCTCACGGTTTCAAGAGGGTATAAAGTCCAATACTGACAGCCTCAGCCAAATTCAGTGAATCTACATCGCTAGATGTCTCGATCGCGATGACGGGATTATTTTTATTCAAAACCGCTTCGCTAACACCAGCTCCCTCATTGCCAAACCAAATTGCCTTTTTGTCCATTCTAGAAATCGTATTCGTTTTCTCTTTTAGTCTCGACGTCGCCCTAGCTTTATCAAACACTAAATTTTCATAGTTTAATTTTGCCACCAGACTAAATGCTTCGACCAAATTCTCGACCAAAACAATTCTCATATGTAATATCGCCCCCATACTCGCTCTAATAGTTTCTGGGTGATGTATATCGGTGCAAGGCTTGACGATGATTAAGTTAAAACATCCCATCGCCAACATCGACCGCATGATGGTCCCTAAATTTCCTGGATCACGTGGATTTTCTAAAACTACCACAATGCCATCCCGAAAATTCTGTTTTTTAAATTCCACCACGGCTCCCATCCCTTGAATCATTTTCTTCGTTGCCAATTTTTCGTAGTTACGTTTGTCTACGTGCATGATTTTGGCATGATCAATTTTGGCCAAAATTTCTTTTTTGTATTCATTGTCAACCAACTCGTCGACTACTACTAGTTGTTTGATTGGCCAATCTTTCTCAATTGCTTGTTTGACCATGTTGACTCCGTCCACAAAAAAAGCCCCAATTCTCTCACGACTCTTTTTGTCTCTCTGTACAGCCACAATGTCTTTGATGGATATCACCAGCCTATTTTACTTCATTAGTAAGGTATATTGATCTTAATGATCATTCTTGGTATCGATCCTGGCACGGCTCGTCTTGGGTGGGCAATACTTTCTCGTCAAAACAATCATGACGATCTTATCGCCAGTGGCAGTTTGGATACGCCTGCGCATACCTTGCTAGGTGAAAGACTACTCTTGATAGGACAACTAATTGACACCTTGGTTTCCCAATATCACCCCGATTGTGCCGCTGTAGAGGATTTGTTTTTTGCTCGCAATGTCACTACTGCTATCCCAGTAGCTCAGGCTAGGGGAGTGGTTTTGTATAAGTTAGCGACTCACCAGATTCCTGCTACCAGCTACACCCCAACAAAAATAAAATCCTCATTAACTGGATCTGGTAATGCTGATAAGAAACAAGTAATTTTTATGGTCAAACAGTTAGTCAAGGTAGATCCAACTGTCAAGCTTGATGATGCTTTCGACGCTATCGCTGTAGCCCTGACTCACAGTCAATACTCCTCTGCTAGAATCAACTCATGATTGGGTTTCTTTCGGGAGTAGTTCAAAAAATCAGCAAGGATCAAAGTCTTATCAAAGTTGGAGGCGTTGGTTACTTAGTTCATCATCCAGCTCGTTACAGTCTAGATGGTCAAGTTGAACTATATATACATACTCATGTTCGAGAAGATGCCATCACTCTTTTTGGATTCTTAAATCTAGATGAACTTAATTTCTACAATCTGCTCACTTCTGTTTCTGGAATTGGCGCCAAGACGGCACTATCTATTCTCAATGTAGCTTCGGTAGAAGAACTAAAGAAAATGGTTTCAGAAGGCAAGTTAGTCTTCTTTACTAGTATTCCAGGCATTGGCAAGAAAACGGCTCAACGTCTCTTAATTGATTTAAAACCTAAATTATCCAAATCTGATTTGGATTTGTCACAGCTTGAAGGCAATCCTCAATTACTTGAAGCCTTGTCTCAATTTGGCTTTGTCAAAGCCGAAATTGTCAACATCTTGCCACAAATAGATTTTTCCCAAGATTTAGCGGCTCAAATCAAACAGGCACTCAAATATCTTCGACCATGACTGACTTTGCCAGCAAAAACGATTTACGAGTCAAGGATTTTACTCAGTTCATAGGCCAGCCTCAAACAGTGGCAGCTTTGAAAATTGCCCTCAGCGCAGCCAAGACCCACCAGCGTATCCTTGAACATACACTATTGTATGGTCCACCTGGTTTGGGAAAAACAACTTTGGCTCAGATTATCGCTTCCACTCAAGGGGTTAATATTCGCATCACCTCAGGCCCATCGCTGACCAAGGTAGGTGACTTGGCTTCACTTTTAACTCAGCTCTGCGAAGGTGATGTCTTGTTTATCGACGAAATTCATCGCCTCAATAAATCAGTTGAAGAAACTCTTTATCCTGCCATGGAAGATTTCGCTCTGGATATGGTCATCGGTAAGGGTCCAGGATCACGCTCGGTTCGCCTCGAATTAGCTAGGTTTACACTCATAGGCGCGACTACCAAAGCAGGTCATATTTCTGCTCCCCTGCGAGATCGCTTTGGCCACGTCTATCGACTTGAGTATTATTCTCCCGAGGAATTGGCAACTATCATCACTCAAGCTGCTGTAACTCTTAATAGTCAAATAGATACCGATTCAGCTCTTGAGATCGCTAAGCGTTCACGAGGCACGGCTCGCATTGCCCTCAAATTATTACGCCGTATCCTCGACTATCATCTAGTTCAAAAACTCACTCTAAATTTAGCCAATACAATTCAAGCCTTGAATTTTTATGAACTAGACACCGAAGGTCTTGATGCTACTGATCGCAAACTCCTTGCTGCCATCATTACTTATTACCAAGGCGGTCCAGTTGGCCTCGAAACCCTAGCTTCACTAATCTCTGAGGACATCAATACCATCACTGATGTCTATGAACCTTTCTTGATGCAGTCAGGATTTCTCACTCGTACCCCCAAAGGTCGCACCGTCACCACCAAAGCCTACACCCATCTTCATTTAGAACCAGCCAGCAAGTAAGCTAAAATAACTTGATGCGCTTTCTTGCGATTCTATTGGCGAGCTTAATTTATCTCACTTCTTCAAGTGTCTCTCTGGCTATCACTAATCCTCTTTCATCTCCCAACAACCGATTAGGCGTCCACATCTTGTCTCCAGACGAAATCGAATCTGCCGCCAAATTCGTCAATCACGACCGAGCAGGAGCTTGGGGTTATGTGACGGTTCCGATCCAAGCCACCGATCGAGATCGCCCTAAGTGGCTTCATTTCATGACCAAAGCCAAAGAACTTCAGGTCATACCTATCATTAGAGTCGCAACTTATGCTCAAGGTTCAAATTGGCTCAAACCATCAGATCATGACTTGGTCGACTTTGCTAATTTCTTAAATGACTTACCTTGGCCAACCAAAAATCGTTATGTCATTATTTTTAATGAAGTCAATCGTGCTGACGAATTTGGCGGGTTCGTTTCGCCAGAAGAATATACCGCCATTCTATCCAAATCAATCGATATCTTTAAAGAACGCAACGAAGATTTCTTCATCCTGCCAGCTGGTTTAGACAACGCGGCTCCAAACGGTGGGGCATTTATGCGCTGGGACTTGTATTTGAAACGAATGGCCACGGCTGTACCCAACATCTTCGACAAGATCGATGGCTGGACTTCACATGCTTATGGCAACCCTGCATTTGGTAGCAATCCTACAAAATCCGGCAGCAACAAAGCAGATAGTTTTCTCTATGACCTCAAGCTTATCGCCAACTATACCAGCAAAAAATTACCCGTCTTCATCACTGAAGCTGGCTGGTCTCTCGAATCAGTCAATCCAGATACCATTGCCACATATTACTCATACGCCTTTACTCAAGTCTGGAATCATGAGAGTATCGTCAGCGTTAATCCCTTTTTACTCTTTGCAGGAGCTCCACCTTTTAGTAATTTTTCTCTTCTCGATAAGTCTGCCCAACCAACAACCGCCTACAAAACTTTGACCGCCTTTGCCAGTGTGGGCAATCCAGAAACAGCGCCTATTCCTACTCCTCAAGCTACTCCGACGCCTACCCAAGTCCAATCTGCTCTGCCTCAAGTCTTAGGTGATTTGACCCAGTCTTCTCAATCTGCCGTAGACAAAGTCATCATCTTTCTTGTCAAAACTTTCAAAATCCCTCTACCTCTACCAGAATACTTACCTAAACTAAGTCAAGTTCAGGTTGGTTCTAATACTTTCGCAGTGGAAATTGCCTCAGATCCCTTAAGTCAGGCCAAAGGCTTAGCTAAATATAAGTCTCTCAATGAAAAAGCAGGTATGCTTTTTATCTTCAAGTCGCCCGCTAAATACACTTTCTGGATGAAGGATATGCAGTTTGACATCAAGTTAGCTTGGATCAAAGATAGTCATATTATTGGTATCGAAGAAATGAAGGCGAGTGATCAAAAAACTAGATACCTACCACCAGTACCCGTTAGTCTCGTGCTTGAAGTCAGAGCAGATGCCAATATTGCTGTCGGTGATAAAGTTACCTTAATCACCCCATGACCATCATTCATGGCCAAGACTATCCTAAATCCTACCAAAAGCTGCGAGAATTGCTAAAATCCGGTCAAATTGTTCATACCTTTTCTGCCAAATCTGTAAGTCTGACTCAATTAACTCAACTCCTAGACAATCCTGATCTCTTTGGTGACACACCCACCGTCGTCATTGAGGATGTTTTTTCACTCCCAGCAAGTAAGGCTCGAGAGCGTCTACTCGATTATCTTAAACTGCATCTTCAAAGTGACCTAACTCTCTTCGAAACCAAAGCTATAAATGGCAATTCACTTAAGGCCTTTGCCAAAGCCAAAATCATTGAATCAACTCCAGAAGCCATAATCTTTAAGTTTCTAGATCAAGTCTTGCCCAGTAATAGCTCCAAACTCTTAAGTCTTTATGAAGAGATTCTGCTCCAAGATGTAGCGCCAGAGTATTTGTTTGCCATGCTGATTTGGCATTTTCGCCAATTACTCAATGCATCATCAAATCCCGCACTTCCTGCCTGGCAAGCTGGCAAGTTTAAGAACTTACTTCGTCGCTTTCCCGTCTCCCAAATCTTAACCGCGTATGAGCAACTGTATCAAATCGATCAAATTGTGAAGACGGGGCAGTCTACTGTCAGTTTGCGCGAACTTTTGTATGGCTTCTTTGCTAAACTTTAATTAAGCATGCCCACTCTTTTTGGTACTAGCGGTGTCAGGGGACCCGTTGATACTCTCTTTACTCCACAGTTTAGTTTTGATTTAGGAAGAACCTTTGCCATGTTCCTAGACCAACAATCTCAGTTTGGCCGTATTTGTTTGGGGATCGATACTCGTACCTCCTCACCTCATATCGCCAACAATTTAATTGAAGGATTAAGGTATCAGGGTCGAGAAGTTGTCCATCTTGGTGCTTTGCCTACTCCTGCTGTTCATTATGCTCACATTAGTGGGGGTTTCGTGGCTGCGGTTATGATCACTGGTTCACATATTGATTTAACTAGTAATGGAGTGAAGTTTTTTGCTTTCAAGGAAGAAATCACCAAAGAACAGGAAAGCGCAATTTCAGACATCTACCAACAAATAAAAAACCAAGTTGCTGTCGCCCCACTCTCCCAACTACCAACTCAATCAAGTCTTGGCTTTGACAACTACCTATCCTTGTTACTTTCACTAGCAGATCAACCTCTACCCACTCGTCGTATCGTCTTTGATCCAGGTAATGGTGGCCAAACCGAAACAATTCATCACCTATTGCGACAACTTACTCAAGAAGTAATTCCCATCAACAATTCTATTCAAGATGTCTTGCTTTCTAGAGACACTGAACTAGATGATGCTTTCAAAAATTTATCTCAGGTAGTAGTTGAACAAAAAGCTGACCTTGGCATTGGCTTTGACTCTGATGGTGACCGTATTATTTTTGTCGACCATCTAGGACACAGTTTGGCGGGGGATATCTCTGGCTCATTACTCGCCAAATGGTATGCCGGTGGACCAATCGTTTGTCCTGTAAATGTCAGTCAGGTAGTCGAACATCTCCACAAACAAGTTATCCGCACCAGAGTCGGTTCGCCATTCGTAATTGAAGCGATGAAAAAGTTCGGCGCAAATTTCGGTTTTGAAAGTAATGGCGGTTGTATTCATGAAGATGTAATGTTGTCTCGCGATGGGGGAGTCACATTGGTGAAAATGCTTAACATTCTCAAATGGTCTGGTAAGAGCTTGTCCGAGTTGGTTAGCGAGTTTCCCCAGTACAGTCTAGCAAAGACAAAATTCTCGCTTCCCAAAGATAAGTACGATATCTTGTATCAAGGGTTGAAAAATTTTGGTCCACCTGTCCGAACCGATCTGACCGATGGTGTTAAGCTATATTTAGACGACCATACTTGGGTCCTCTTTAGAGGATCCGGCAACGCGCCAGAATTTAGAATTTTTGCCGAATCACTATCTAGCGAGCGTACTCTTCAATTAATAAATGATGGCGTTAGTTTCGCGCAAAAACTTATCCATGTTTAAAGCAACCTTGGATCAACTCCAACTTCACCACAAACTTGATAAATCAGGCATCTATCAAAGCTTGATAAATTTTTCTGCACAAGTGGAACAAGCTTGGACTGAAACTTCTCTCTTGGCTTCACCGTCAAGCTGTCAGCTAGCTACCAATATCGTAGTAGCAGGCATGGGGGGTTCGGCACTGGGCGGGCGTATCATTCGCTCACTTGATCAATACATCCTCAATGTGCCTTTGGAAATTGTCAACAATTATCGACTACCAAATTATGTAAACTCAAATTCTTTAGTAATAGTCTGTAGTTACTCAGGCAACACTGAGGAAGCTCTCTCGTGCCTACAAGATGCCATTAGTCGAAAGGCAAAAATCTTTGTCATCGCTTCTGGTGGAGCACTAGCCGCTCGTGCCCAAGAAAAAAATCTTGATCGCTATATCTTTGATCCCAAATACAATCCGTCTGGTCAACCTCGCATGGGACTAGGTTATTCGATCACGGCTATTTTTTGTTTACTTTCTCATTGTCAGTTCATCAATTTCACCACCTCCGATCATCGGCAAATTGTAGATTTATTAGATTCTCAAGTTGCACATTATCGTCTTGAGAATAATCAGGTTGATAATGCCGCCAAATTATTAGCAGTCAAACTCCATCAACAATCAATCATAATTTTCTCTGCCAATCATCTCGTGGGGACTGCTCATGCCATCAAGAACATGCTCAATGAAAATAGCAAAGTGTTTGCGGCCAGTTTTGATTTACCAGAACTCGACCACCATTTACTAGAAGGTCTTCAACTACCCAAGAGTCTCAAAGATCATGCCCATTTTCTCCTCTTAAATTCCAATCTATATCCTGAAGCGATCAAGCAACGACTCCAAGTAACCCGCACTTTATTAGACAAAATGGGGTACCGACATACGATGATCAAACCAGAAAGTGTTCACCCTACCTTGCAAGCATTTGAAGCCCTTTCTTTTGGTGGTTTTGTTTCCTATTACTTAGCAATTTTAAGTAACATAGATCCAGGTCCGATTCCTACCGTCGATTTTCTCAAAAACGAACTAGCTAAACTTCAGATCCAACCAAAGTAGTAGTTTGGTAGCCATTTTCAATCATCACTCTGTTTGATTCATCAACGATGTGGTTAAAGTGTGGTTTAATTTTGCAAAAGTCTCTTTGGTCAACTGTTATCGTTTCCCTTAAAATAGTTTCATTTGCTTTATACCAACTATATAAATCGTCAATTGAGTTCTTGTCATTATCATGTCTTACTTCAAAATTAACATTTGAGAACGCATCCCAATAACAATATTGTTGCAAACTACCTAGTCGATAATTTAGAGAATTTAAATACTCAGGATTATCAAACTTACCAAGATCAAAAACACTATCGCGTAATCCTGAACCTGATTCTTGCAACCATATGATAAATCTTAGATCAACAGTTGAATATGTTCTTCCACTGCCAAGCATAAATTGATATTTTGACTCCACCGCTGGGTCGTAATAACCTTTCACTTTTTTACTGTATTCCAATTCAATTTGTACCAATGTTTCAAATTTTTTACTATCAAAAATGTTAGAAGAAATTCCTTTATCAAAAATCGTAATGTCTTGAACATTCTTAGGCAGCTTCAAAAATACTCTATGTCCAGCTAGGTAATTTGCAGGTAATTCTCTGTCCAACAACATTAATCGATGTGCTCTCTCAAGAGTGCCAAAAAAACCAAAATCTACAACAATAGCCTTTTTGTTTTCAAGATTAAGACTGTTGTAGTAGTTGATAACATGATTTGACTCAATTGCTGCACCTCTAGGGGAATATGGGAGGCTGTAACAATTAAAAATATTACCTCGACAAAATGGATGCCAGACGAATTCAATACCGGATGATTTCCACTTTGAGTCAGCCATCGCAAGATCCATCATTGGTTTTGAGTCTCTGCCACTAAACCAAATTTCGTTAACTCCAATTTTGATTGCTTCTTCTAGTACCCAATCCGTAAATCCTCCAAATATTGGCATTACTTTTGAAGCAGCTAATCTACCTAAGGCGCTCATTTTTACACATAATGCTTGCTGTTCTTGGTTTAACTCTTTAAATCCAATTACTTCAGTTAATCTTTTAACTCTCTCGACGTCCTCAGGACTTGTTTCTAATCTTAAATTCTCTAAGAAAGCGACAGCTTCCTTTAGATCATAGAAACTATCTGTGAGCCTGTTCCTAAAGGGAAGTAGTAATTTTTGACGACTTTGTTTCACAATTATTGATTATAGCCTATAACTATTATATGAACAATCTAGTTGACCCATCTTTTTATATTCGCTAGACTTAACACATACTCAAACTGCCCAAATGACAAAACAATCCAGCCTAGTACTTCCATTTTCTCAGATAGACAAGGGTGATATTCCTCTAGTGGGTGGCAAGGGAGCCAATTTAGGTGAGATGACCGCCGCCGGTTTTCCTATACCAGGAGGTTTTTGTCTCACCTCAAAAGCCTACCAGCTCATGATCGACCATAATGAGCTGACTCCAAAGATCAAAGCTGTCCTCGAAAATCTAGATGTCCACGATACCAAAGCTCTCAACGCTGCCTCTAAAAAAATTCAAAATTGGATTCAAAAAGCTGACATTCCAAAAGATTTAGTCAATCAAGTTTTCAAACTCTACACAAGTTTGAAAAAAAATGACAAGAACCCACTGGTGGCGGTTCGCTCTTCTGCCACCGCGGAGGATTTACCTGATGCCTCATTTGCCGGACAACAAGAATCTTATCTAAATATTAAAGGCGAAAGTAATCTCTTTCAGGCTATTCGCAATGCTTGGAGTTCTCTCTTTGGCGCCAGAGCTATCTTTTATCGAGTAACCAAGGGGTTTGATCACTTTCAAGTATCGTTGGCTATTCCAGTTCAACTCATGATTCAGTCAGAGATTTCTGGTGTCATGTTCTCAGTCAACCCCGTTTCCAATAATCACCAAGAAATTGTGGTCGAAGCGGTTTGGGGGCTCGGCGACTACATCGTTCAGGGTTTTGTGACTCCAGATCACTACGTCGTCAACAAAGGTACTTTTCAAGTCAGGTCACGCTTACTCGCGCCTCAACAAGTGATGGAAGTCTACAAATATCCTTCAGGAGTTAAAGAGGTAAAAGTTCCCACCAAACTCATCAATCAACCCAAATTAAATGACGATCAAATCATAAAACTTGCTCGACTGGCTGCCTCGATTCAAGATCATTACTTTTTCCCCCAAGATATGGAATGGGCGATTGAGGACGATAAAGTCTATATCGTTCAAGCCCGCCCCATCACAACTCTCAAGACCACAACCCCTAAAACGGTCATTGATCCCGCTTCGCTCGATCGACTAAATTTAGTTCTTCGTGGTGCTCCTGCCTCTCCTGGTTTGGCGACCGGAAAAGTTGTACATGTCAAAACTCTTGATCATCTAGAAGAAGTTAAGCAAGGAGATATTTTGGTGACTAGTATGACTTCGCCTGATTTCGTCCCTGCCATGAAACGTGCCGCCGGTATCATCACCGACAAAGGTGGACAAACTTCGCATGCTGCCATCGTCTCCCGAGAATTAGGCGTACCGGCTATTGTCGGAACCAAAACCGCCACGGTTGATTTGAAAATGGGCGAAGTAGTCACCATCGACGCCACCAATGGCAATATTTATCGCGGTGCCCCAACTTTTACATCAGCCAAAGCTGTTAAGCAAACAGATTTACCTACTACCGCCACTAAAGTTTATGTCAATTTAGGTGAACCAGAATTGGCTCCTATTATTGCCCAGAGTAATGCAGATGGAGTTGGACTACTACGTGCAGAATTTATGATCGCTCAAATCGGAGTTCATCCTAAGAAAATGATCAAAGATGGCAAGTCGGGATTGTTCGTCGATAAATTAGCCGAAGGTCTTGCAAAATTTACATACAGTTTTGGAGATCGACCTGTCGTTTATCGTGCCACAGATTTTAAAACCAACGAGTATCGCAATCTTTTGGGTGGTGATGCTTACGAACCAAGTGAACCAAACCCGATGTTGGGTTTTCGAGGTGCGTATCGCTATATCTTTGATGAGTCCGTTTTTTCACTCGAACTAGAGGCAATCAAAAAAGTCAGGAATAAAATGGGGCACAAGAATCTTCATTTGATGATCCCTTTTGTCAGGACCGTTGATCAACTCCTCAAGGTGAAACGAATCGTCGCTGCACACGGTTTAAGTCGCTCTAATAATTTTAAACTTTGGATGATGGTTGAGATCCCTTCCAATGTCATTTTGCTAGATCAATTTATTGATGTCGGTATCGATGGTGTTTCCATCGGAAGTAATGATTTGACCATGTTAATTTTGGGCACAGATCGAGACAATGAAACTGTCGCACCAGTCTATGATGAAAGAAACCCAGCTGTTCTGTGGGCCCTAGAAAAAATTGTCCGTACTTGTCACAAACACAAAATAACCTGCAGTATCTGTGGCCAAGCTCCCAGTATCTACGCTGACTTAACCGAAAAACTAGTGGAATGGGGAATTACCTCGGTCAGTGTTTCACCTGACGCTCTCGAACGCACCAGAAGGCTCGTCTATCAATGTGAACAAAGACTTCTTAAATATGGCTAAAATCAAAGCAATTCGCTCGCGTGAAATTCTGGATTCTCGTGGTACTCCTACACTCGAGACCATGGTCTGGTCTGATGATGGTCATGGTGCCATCTCCTCTGTTCCTTCTGGTGCCTCGACCGGCAAATCAGAAGCCCTTGAACTGCGAGATGAAGATCCTAACCGATTTCATGGTAAAGGAGTCCTGAAGGCAGTCTCCAACGTCAACTCGGTTATCTCTTCGTACATCATTAACCATGACCCCACTAAACAAAATGAAATAGATCAAATACTCATCAACTTAGACAACACACCTAACAAAAGTAAACTCGGAGCTAATGCAATGCTCTCAGTTTCTATGGCAGTTTGTGAACTCGGCGCTGCCGTCTCGGGATTACAAACTTATGAGTATATAGCTCAAAAATATCAAATTCATGCTCCATATAGTAAACGCCTACCCACTCCCGTTTTTAACTTAATCAATGGTGGTAAGCATGGAGCAGGAAATTTAGATTTTCAAGAATTTCACCTTATCCCCTCAACTCAAATTCCTTTTTCTACTGCCCTACAAATGGGGGACACGGTTTATATGAATTTGAAAAAAATTCTATCAGACAAAAACGCCATCTTCTCAGTTGGTGACGAAGGTGGTTTTGCCCCCAATTTGTACGGCAATCTCGATGCTCTTGAATTAATTGTTCAAGCAGTTGGTGAAACTACTTACAAAATTAATCAAGATCTTTATTTGGGCATGGATGTCGCAGCAAGTTCTTTCTTCAAAGGTGGCAAGTACACGATTCGTGATCGACAAGAAGGGTATCGACCTGAAGAATTTATCAAATTTATCACTGATACTAAAAAACAATATGGTCTCCTCTCGCTCGAAGATCCTTTAGATGAAGAAGCGTGGGAACATTGGTCTTCGCTTGTTGCCGAAATTGGTCAAGAAACCATGATTGTGGGTGATGATTTGCTAACCACCAACAAAAAGAGATTGCAAAAAGCCATCGACACTAGAGCTGCTAATTCCATCATCATCAAACCAAATCAAGTAGGTACAATTTCAGAAACGTTGCAGACAATTAAACTTGCCAAGAAAGCAGGTTTCTCAATCATCGTCTCTCATCGCTCTGGTGATACTGATGAAGATTTTATGGCAGATTTTGCTGTGGGAGTTGGTGCTGATTATGTCAAGTTTGGTGCCCCTGCACGAATGGAACGAGTAAGTAAATATAATCGCTTGTTGTTCATCCAAGATTATCTCGCCTCCCAGGGCAGGTAGGGTATATTTAAATAATGCGACTGCCCAAAAAAATCTCTGTTTCTGAAAAACATCTCAAATCTACTCCCAACGTCGCTGACTACCAAAAATTTTATAAATCCTTCGATTTAGAAGCCGAGGCAAAAGCTCAGCTTGAGTACTTTGATCATGAACATCTCAATGCTGCTTACAACGCAGTCGAGCGTCATGCCCACAACGAAAACAAAAACAAAGTTGCTTTGTATTTAGTCGGCGATGATCTCAAAGAAGTGGTTGTCACTTTTTCCAAACTCAACGAACTCTCAAACCAATTTGGTAATTTACTTAAATCACTTGAAGTAGCCAAAGGCGATCGAGTCTTTTTCTTTTTACCTCGTGTCGCGGCTGTTTTTTATGGCTTTTTGGGTACTCTCAAGATTGGAGCTATCGCGGGCACTCTCTTTTCTGCTTTTGGTCCTCAAGCTTTACTTGATCGACTTGGTACTTCCAATGCCAAAGTTTTGATCACCACCAAAGAATTATTACCTCGTGTCGCCAAGGTAAAGAGAAAACTGCCAGACTTACAGCATATTATCTTGCTCGAAGACTTGGAAAAACTTCTCTCCAAACAATCAACAGAATTATATTGTGCCCACACTCTTGCCACTGATCCTGCTTTCATGCTCTTTACCTCTGGTACCACTGGCAAACCGAAAGGCATTGTCCATGCTCATCAAGCCATCGTGCAGCAACATCTCACTGCCAAATATGTCCTCGATCTCAAACCAGATGATGTTTACTGGTGTACCGCAGACCCTGGCTGGGTGACTGGTATCGCTTATCAAATCTTGGGCACATTAAGTAACGCGATTTCCACGGTTGTTTTTTCCGGTCGATTTGATCCCAAAATTTGGTATCAACTCTTAGAAAAATTCAAAGTTACGGTTTGGTATACCGCCCCTACCGCTATCAGAATGCTGCAAGCTGCTGGTGATGATCTAGTACGATTCCACAATCTCTCTTCACTACGACACTTAGGTTCAGTAGGTGAGCCATTAAACCCAGAACCATTAGTTTGGGGGCATCGTGTCTTTAAACATCCTTTCCACGATACCTGGTGGCAAACAGAAACTGGAGCGATCATGATTGCTAACTATCCGAATCTAGAAATTCGCCCTGGCAGTATGGGTAAACCTTTTCCCGGAGTTCACGCCGCGATCGTCGATGACAAAGGTCATGAACTTCCAGACTTAATCGAAGGGAATTTGGCGGTCAAAAAAGGCTGGATTTCTCAAATGATCAAAGTCTGGCGACGACCCACCAAATTTAAGAGCTACTTTGTCAAAGGCTGGTATCTCTCTGGTGATCGAGCCTTCAAGGACAAAGATGGTTATTTTTGGTTTGTCGGCCGCGCCGATGACGTGATCAAAACTATGGGGGAACGAGTTGGACCTTTTGAGGTAGAGTCAGCTCTCGTCAGTCACGACCAAATTATTGAAGCAGGTGTCATCGGCAAACCAGATGCTCTCAGAGGTCAAATCATCAAAGCCTTTGTCGTCCTTAAAGAAGGAATTAAACCAACCGAAAAATTAAAGCTAGAAATTGCCGATCATGTTAAACATATCTTGGCAGGTCATGCATATCCTCGAGAAATTGAATTCATTGATAAATTGCCCAAAACCAAATCGGGTAAGATTGTCCGGAGGTTGCTACGTGCCAAAGAATTAGGTTTACCCTTAGGCGACACCTCCACCCTCGAAGAATTTTA
>CAZBFU010000004.1:9361-10722 GCA_964491365.1 uncultured Pseudomonadales bacterium | reverse complement strand
TTCGGGATTCTCAATCACTTCTTCGTATTCTTTACTAATCTCTCTGGTCACCACAATTTCAGCCCCCTCAAATTCACCTCTAAGTTCCGCAATAGTTTCATCTGTCCTGCCTGGCGCTTCATAAATCGCTAGCGTTATGCCAAATCCTAACTTTTTAATGCCAGCCCATATTTCGGTTCTTTTGATCTGCTTCTTAGGTAAGAATCCCAAAAAGAGTACTCGATCACTAGGCAATCCCGACATCACCAAAGCCGTACTAGCTGCAGTTGGGCCTGGAATTACTTTGACTTCTTGATTTAATTCCCTCAGTTCCTTCACCAATTTATAGCCTGGATCAGAAAAGACTGGCATCCCTGCATCAGAGACTAACAACACTTCTTCGCCATAATCGACAATTTTCTGCGCCATTGATTTGGCCTTGTCGCCTTCGTTGAAGTCGTTAACAACTTCCAATTTGCCTTCAAATTTATGATTCAAAAGTTCCATCTGCATCAACTTCGCCCACAACTTGCCGAAAACTCTAGTGTCCTCGCAAATTACGACCGTCGCTTTGTCCAAAGTTTCAATCGCTCTCAAACTGATATCTTTTATATTTCCCAACGGTAGTCCAACAATAGTCAATCCCATGTATATATTGTACTTTAATTAAGATCTATACTATAAGTCATGACTAAAATCGAAAGGGGTGAAGATGCGCAGTCACCTTTTCTTCTTGCCCAAAAACGATTGGTCTATGAACACAAACCGACCTTTCGCTATCTCCGCCGCTTGATGGGAGTAAGTAATACCGTCGGTTATGGCATGCTGCCGGAAATTAATGATCAATACAATAGTTTTGCCGCCCTCGTCTTCTTGCGTCGTTTTAGAGAACATTATTATTTACCATCCGGCAGAGATGTTGCTTTTCACCCTCATTATCAAGAGCTACTGATGCGTCCTAGACGTGTGGCGCGTAATCAACACGCTTCAGTTCTAACCTTAGCCCTACCCCGAAAACAATCACATCAAGATCAGCAGGATTATTTTTTAAGATTCTTTAATTCTCAAGTAGCAGCTGGGGTTTTTGGTCATGAATTAGGCCATCATTTACTCCACAATCATCGTCTCGACGTGTCTACACGTATAAGCTTAGTCAAGCTAGCCACATCTCCCATGCTCGAAGCAGAAATCTGGGAAGAAATTGCCGTTAATCAAATTGCCAAAAACTATGGTCTCGGTCAAGTCATTCAGAAAGCAGTTGTATTTTGTCGTGATTTTCCCGGTGCTAATCGAGAATACTATGACTTAATTCTGGACCAGCTTAAATACTCTTAAATTTTCTAAGACTGGTGTATCATTCTCCCATGTCATTTATAGAAAAA
>CAZBFU010000004.1:0-9261 GCA_964491365.1 uncultured Pseudomonadales bacterium | reverse complement strand
GATTTAATCAAATTTGCCAAAGAGACTTAATTTCCTAACTTGTATACTGATAGTTAATGCCCAAGTCTTTTGGTATCAAAATTGTGGGACCTGCCGGTAGTGGCATTTTTTCTGCTGGCGAAATAGTTTTTCGATCCCTAGTCAAATCAGGATATTATTGCCAAGGCTATCCCGAATATCCTTCTCTAATCAAAGGCGGTCACAACACTTATCTCATCTCCCTGGCAGAGCATGTTATGCCCAACAATGCACCTCAAATTGATATTCTCATCGCTCTCACCGCCAATGCACTCGAAGCAGAAAAAGCAAACCTGACCCCCCAAACTCGTGTCATCGCCGACGCTACTTTTAAACCAACATTCTCACACGAAAAAATGTTCTTACCCGCTCTATTAGATGCGGCGCGTGCTGCTGGAAATCCACTCACTCTTAACACCGGTTTTATAGGTTTCTTAACCGGCTTGCTCAAACTTAACCCAGCTTTGGTTTTTGATTTAGTCAAAAAAGATTTCGCTGGAAAATCAGATGAACTCATCAAACAAAACCAACAAGTTTTCGAAGCTGGCTTGGCTTTGTCTAAATCAGTTTCACTGGATCTTAAACTTCCAAAGGCAGAAAACAAACATCATCGTTTAGTCTTGAATGGTTCACAAGCTATTGGCTTGGGGGCTATTGCTGCTGGAATCAATTTATACGCAGGTTATCCTATGACGCCTTCTTCACCAGTTTTACATTATTTAGCCAGTAAGCAGTCTGAATTTGGCTTTTTGGTCCGTCAAGCTGAAGATGAAATTGCTGCTATCAATATGGCAATTGGCGCGTCGTTTGCAGGTGCCAAAACTATGACGGGTACTTCTGGTGGTGGTTTTGCGCTGATGCAAGAAGCAATTTCTCTAGCAGGCATGATCGAAACTCCCTTAGTTATTTACTTAGCTATGCGACCCGGACCCGCTACCGGTTTGCCCACTTGGACTTCACAAAGTGATTTGGACTTTGCGATCAATGCTGGTCATGGTGAATTTCCACGCATCGTTTTGGCTCCTGGTGATCCTCGGGAATGTTATTTGCTTACTCATCATGCTTTCGTCCTCTCTCAAAAATATCACTTACCAGTAATTATTCTCTCTGACAAATACCTCTCCGAGAATTTGTACTGTTTAGAAGACTTACCGGAAATTTTCCCCGCTCAATTGTCATTTGGACTTCCTACCACTGCTCAAAAATCTGCCACTATGTATCCACGTTACCAATACACTACTACCGGAGTCTCAACTCGATCCATTCCTGGAGTGCCTGGCGGAGAATACTTGGCTAATTCTGATGAACATCAAGACGAGGGTTTGGTTGACGAATCGGAAACAACTAGAACTTTACAAAATACTCGGCGACTTAATCGCTTGATGTCAGTAGCTCACGAAATCCCCATGCCCGAATTAATGGAACAGGGGACTGATTTAATTATTACCTGGGGTTCAAATCGCTACATTGGGCGAGAAATTGCTTCGTCCTCCGGTCAATCGCATATGCATTTTAGTCATGTTTGGCCAATCCCGAGTGGTGTCGCTACGCACTTACGAAGATTTAGACGTCGAATTGTGGTTGAAAACAATACCACCAATCAATTCGCAAAATTACTTTTTCGAGAAACTGGTGTACACATCGACATAGTCTATGGTCATGATTCAGGTAGACCCATTGACCCTGCAGAAGTTATCAAAAAGATGCAAACATGATCGACCTTTCTACTACTCACCAACCTACCTGGTGTCCCGGTTGTGGCGACTGGGGGATATGGGCCTCTCTTAAATTGGCAATTACTAATTCTGGTTTACCAACTCATCAAATCGTCGTAGTTTACGACATTGGTTGTAATGGCAACATGTCTGGCACTATCAAGACTTATGGTTTCCACGGGCTTCATGGGCGTGCCATTCCCGCGGCTGCTGGTATTAAATTAGCCAACCATCATCTCAAAGTAATTGTGATTGGCGGAGATGGGGGACTTTTAGGCGAAGGATTAAGTCATTTTGTCCACGCTTGTCGAGCTAACCACGATCTCACTGTGATTATGCACAACAACCAAACCTATGGCCTCACCACCGGCCAATCTTCTCCCACTTCTCAAACAGGGTCTAAGGGGAAAGCTACCCCCTTGGGTGTCATTGATCACCAAATAGATCCGGTTAGTTTGGCCTTAATCTCTGGCGCTTCTCATGTGGTGCGAGGGTTTGCGTCAGATATTCCAACCAATGCTGCTCATATCGGACAAGCACTTAATCACCCCGGACTTTCTTTCTTAGAAATTTTGCAACCGTGTGTAACCTTTAACAAAACCAACACTTACTCGTGGTTTAGATCACGACTCAAGACTTTGTCTGCCATACCAGGATCTTTACCCGCAGCCATAGAAAGCGCAACTTGGTCAGAAAGATCGATCAATCAAGGCATCTTCAAACAAGATCCCCAAAGCGTGCCGTTTCATGCGCACTTTGATTTACTTGAAAAACAAACTCTGATTCAAAACCAAGCTCCCCGCAATCTCACCTCTCTGCTCAAATCCCAAATTTAGCAAACTGTGGATGCTATTATTAATTAATGAAGACTATTCTAGACAAACCTACCATTCTTCTTAGTTTGCTTTTCAATAGCTTCCTTCCCCTCTCATTTGGCATCATCTTTTCTACTCTTCTCAACACTCCATATTTGGTCATGGTCGTTCCCTATATTGTGACTTTTTTAATCAACACTTACCTCGTGCATCGTATTTGGAAAGGCAAAACCTTTACTCCACTTCACAAAAATTCTTGGGGGACTTTACGCAATCTTCCATATTGGAAACCAGGCCAAACGATACTATTACTTTCAATAATTTCCAGTTTAACTTTGGGTTTAAGTTTCTTTGTCCTCGACCCAAACATGAATCCCTTATTCACCATCTTCATCTTTGGCCCAGCCGCTATACTATTTAGCCAAATAGTAATCGGCTACATTCTCTACTTCGCCAAACTTACTGCTGGTATTTTCTAATCACCCCTACGCACTTACCCTGGATTTTGACATTGGTCGCAAAGATAGGTGACATAGTGGAGTTTGCCGGTTCCAAACGTACTCTGGTCTTCTCTCTGAAAAATCTCTTCAAAGTGGCTAAACCACTATCAAGCACTGCCACCACAATATCGCCATCATGCACATTACCCGCATCTTCTTCTTCAATAACCACATAGTCTCGATCAAAAATGCCTTCTTCTATCATCGAATCGCCTTTAACTTGCAAAACAAAGGCTCTTTTTTTACCAGTCAACAAACTGGGAGCTACTGCCATGGTGGCATCTGGGTCGGTAAATGGCTGAATCGGTCTGCCTGCAGCGATAAACCCTAAGATCGGTAATTCCACAGTGCCTATATGGGCGTCTAGAGTTTTCTCAAGTAGCTCAATGCCTCGAATTGCGCCGTCATACTTACGCAAAATCTTTTTCTTGATCAAAGCATTCAAATGTTCGTGCACGGTAGCCAAAGAAGAGACGCCGATTGCTGAAGCAATTTCCTGCAAAGTAGGGGAATATCCATTGCGCTGAATAAACTGAGCGATGAAGTCTACGATCTGTCTTTGACGCTTATAAAGTGTTACTGCCATGTATCAATAATGGCAAACAAAACCCAAACAATCAAGAGGGACTTTACGGGTATTCTTTGTTGTCTCTACAAAAATCAATCAATTAATTTCTGTAGAGACAAGCGGCATGGGATGTGTGCTACTTGTCTCGACGTGCTGATATCGGACTACGGCGTGACCGGCACCGCCAGCCCAAAGGCCTCAGCCTCCGGGTCGCTCGCCTCGACGACCACCGTGACAACCGTCCCAACGTCCGCAAAGCGGACGTACGGGGGCAGATTGAGACTGGTGCCGTCCCAGACGAGCGGCAGTTCCTGCCCTGTGCGGGTCAGGATGTAGCCACTCAAGCCCGTCCCCGCGATGGGGGAGAGCTTGACACCGGTCGCCTCAGCGTCAGCCGCGCGGACGCTGACTTCCATCGTGGCGCCTTCACCCCAGGGGGCGAAGGCATACCACTTCCCGGTGTAGACCGGGTCGGTCAGCTGGGTCACGATCGACACGTCGCCGGCGCCGGACTTGCTGAAGAGTTCCTCGTGGTCGCGGGTGAACCAGATTGTGACCCACGACCCGATACCGGTGTCGGAAGAGACGGTCAGCGAGCCGTCGCTGACAAGCGCCGACAGCTCACCTCCCAAGCCGAACGCCTTCCATACTCCGGTGTTGTTGAACACCGGGTAGGTCGCGCTCAAGGCCGCCGGGTCTTGGGTCCAGAAATTGACCGTGAACAGGGCATTGCCCTGCCCGATCCGCCAGCCAGCCGCTTCGTTGGCCGATGCCAACTGCATGGTCGCCCCCGCAGGCGGTGTGACCCAAGCCGGGTTCGGCCAGACGCGGGTCGGCGTGTCACTGCTCGAACGCCGGCCATTCAAGCCGGAGGCATTGGCGGCTCCGCTGTTCTGCATCAAGCCGAGCAGGGCGAGACCCACCACAACGACCAGGCTGATTGCCGTGGCCAACATGAACTTCAAACTCTTGAGGAAAAACATTTCTGAAGTCTCCTTGTTAACTAGAGCGGAATTGCTCTAGGGTTACACTTTCCCATGCCGCAATTGATGAAGCATTGGAAGAGACGAGTTATACTCATCTCATCCAGACTCTCCACCAAAGGCGACTATATCAAAGTACATCCGCTATTTTACATCATGTTCTTAAAAAGAATCGAACTAACGGCTACTTTTTTATCCAGACCTATAAGTGTAAAGTTAAATACACCAGTAACCATCATTGTTGGTGAAAATGGGTCAGGAAAATCTAGTTTTGTCGAGTCAATTGCCGCCACGGCTCAACTTCCTGCTATTGGCAGCTCTCGCGACTATAGTCAAATAGTTAAGAGTTTAAAAATTATTTGGCAGTCAAAGACTCGGCAGGGGTTTTTCTTCAGTACTCAAACCCAATTTCAATTTAATCACCAACTCTTGTTAAATAAAAAAGAGCTACAAGAAATGGAAAGAGATTTTGCAGACTTACCAGAATATGGAAAATCATTAGCCATCGGAGCAATAAGGGGACAAGCGTCTCAACTTCAAAACAAGTATGGTCAGTTTCATACTCTATCTCACGGAGAAGGATTTTTAACTCTCATCAAATCTAGGTTAACTTCTCCAGGTCTATATATAATTGATGAACCAGAAGTGGCATTGTCTTTTCCTAGTCAACTCCAACTTGTATCTTTAATCAAACAAAAAGCTGAAATTGGTTGCCAGTTTATCATTGCCACTCATTCTCCTGTAGTTGCCAGCATTCCAAATGCTCAGATATTGCAAATCAAAGACAAACAATTAAATCAAGTCAAATTTTCTGAGATCGAAAATTTCAGCCTGCTTAAGGACTTTCTTAATTCACCACAAAGTTTCCTCAAACACCTATAAAATCTAAGATCTCTTAATCCTCATAATTAATTCGGCTGTTGAACGAAAATCTTCGTAACTTTCAAAAGGTTTAGTAGAGCTAGTAAGCCAGTTGGCCAAAAGCATCAAGGCATCAAACTGTTCGTTTAAAACTTTCTCAGTATATTGATTAGTTTCAAATACATCTTCTTCACCCTCTCGATTTACAAAATCCAAATGGACAGCATCAAGCTCAATCACGTTTACACAAAAGTAATCCATTTGCATCGAGCATCTACCAATATATTCTCCTGCTGCATTTTTAATATGAACCGATATCTTTAAAGTAGCAGTGCCTATATCTGCACTTCTCGCCGCTACACTCACATCTAAAAATCTTCTTTCGGTTCTGGTGTGGTGGGCAATATGCAAACCTTCATCACTACTAGAAATATATTTCACGATATCCTTAAGATACGGCAACCATCCATGGGCAGTAGCTTTGTTTAAAATACCATAAAGTAGATAATAATCTTCTTCAGTGATAATACCTAACTGACTCTCTGTAGTTGTTGCTGGTATAAACCATGAACTACCTTCTTCGACTTTCATGGTCACAGATTATACACTTCAAGCGACTTATCAAGTAAAATAAACAATAGTGCCTTTTAAAATCAAAGCCAACTATCAACCCATGGGTGATCAGCCCACGGCTATAGAAACTCTCACCAAGAGTATCAAAGCTGGTAATCCTCACCAAACTCTGATTGGTGTCACTGGAAGTGGCAAGACTTTCACTGTTGCCAATATCATCGAACAAACTCAATTACCAACCCTGGTCATTTCACACAACAAAACCCTTGCCGCTCAGCTATATCAGGAACTTCGTGACTTTTTCCCAGATAACGCCGTCTCGTATTTCGTGTCTTATTACGATTACTACCAGCCAGAAGCATATTTACCCAAAACCGATACTTATATTGAAAAAGAAGCAGATATCAATTCTGAAATCGACAAACTTCGTCTCTCAGCTACGGCTAATCTTTTAACTAGACCAGATAGTATTGTTGTCGCTTCAGTTTCTTGTATATACAACTTGGGTTCTCCTCTCGAGTACGAAAGCTACTTTTTCGAACTCATGCCAGGTCAAGTTATTGATCGCGAAACCGTTATTAACCGACTCACCGATTTACAGTATTTCCGTTCAAATTCAGAATTATCTCGTGGTAATTTTCGAGTTTTAGGTAACAATCTCCAACTTTTCCCTTCATATCAAGATGTAGTCATCAGTCTTACTTTTGACGGCAAAGTTCTCAAAGATATCAAACATTTAGATCCACTCAACTTTACTCCTGTTGAAGTGCCACATCATCCATCTGGTCGGGCAGTAACAGTCATTTATCCAGCCAAACATTATTTGACCGACACCACCAAGAATCAAGAAATATTTAAGCAAATCCGAAAAGATTTAGTAGAACAAGTTGCCACCTTTAAAGCAGAGGGAAAGATCATCGAAGCTCATCGACTCGAACAAAAAGTAAATTTCGATCTTGAACAAATTCAACAATTTGGTTTCACTAATGGCATCGAGAATTACTCTCGCTATTTTGACGGACGACAAATTGGTGATCCTCCTTACACCCTGATCGATTATTTAGACTACAATGCCAAAAAATTTAACATTGGAGGTTTTCTCACCGTAGTCGATGAATCGCATATCACCTTGCCTCAAATACGAGGCATGTATCGTGGAGATCGATCTCGCAAAGAAACTCTTATCGATTATGGATTCAGATTGCGGTCATCGCTAGACAACCGTCCTCTCAATTTCACCGAATTTCAGGCTAGGACCCCACAAACCCTCTATGTTTCTGCCACACCTCAAGAATATGAATTAAGTCTCTCCAGAGAAGCTCAAGTCCCAGCAATCGGTGAACAGCTGATTCGCCCCACGGGTTTACTTGACCCTGAAATAGAAGTTGCCCCTACCACCAACCAAGTCAAACGACTCATTGCTGAAATCATTGACCGCAAAAGTCGAGGAGAACGAGTACTTATCTTAACGATGACTAAGAAAATGTCAGAAGATCTCACTACTTACCTCAAAGATGAACAAAAGGTTGGTGAATCTCTAATGGTCGCCTATTTACATTCCGACGTCGATACTCTCGATCGTTCTGACATCCTAGACGATCTTCGACTGGGTAAGTTTGATTGTTTAGTGGGTATCAATCTCTTGCGTGAAGGCATCGATCTTCCCGAGGTGTCTTTGGTGGCTATCTTAGATGCAGACAAAGAAGGTTTTTTGAGAACACCTACCGCTCTCATTCAAACCATGGGTCGTGCTGCTCGCCATGTTAGCGGAAAAGTAATTCTTTTTGCAGACAAAATTAGTGAGTCAATGAAGCAAGCCATAGAGGTAACTACCAGAAGACGACAGATTCAAACAGAATTTAACGAGACACACGGACTTTCACCTATGGGAATCCATAAACCAATTCGTGAAAAATTGTTAACGAGAGAAGACAAGAGTAAGCAAGCAAAATCTCGGATCAAAGAACTAGCCGAGTTTGGATGGAATCGAGTCGAAGATGTTAAACCTGAAAGTCTAACCCCAGCGGATCGAAAAAAACTTGCTAAGAGATTTAAGGCGTTGATGAATCAAGCTTCCAAAAACTGGGATTTTGAGATGGCAGCTCGTTATCGCGATCTTGTGGCCAAATTATCCTAAATCAGGACCTTTCCACTTTTTTCTCTCTTTTTTATAAGTCGTACCTAACGTTTCTCTCAAGAAAAAGTCTGCCTCATCAGGTAATCTACGACGATGTTCTTCTTCTAATTGCGCAATTCTTCGCGTAATTCGAACCAAAATCGCACAAAGATCAAGGCCTTTTTTCCATGAAAGTTTTTCTATTTCTTCTTCTGGAAAATCCTCACATCCGGGAAATCTACCTGAGGCAAAATATATTCTATAAGCTTCTGCTATTTCTCGAATCTGCGCATATGACAACTTTCTAAATACTTTGTATCTCAACCAATAATTAGCATCCTGTAAAAAATCGTATTTAACTAATAGTAAATAAAATCCAGTTTCGTCCACCTCTAATTCAGCACATATTCCTCTAGTCAATTCTGTCTCTGCAAATTCATCCGTTCTGGGCCTAATAGTCTCATTACTTTTAGACATCGTGGCAAACATTATATCAAGTGTGTAGGCGAGGGGGAACTTCTTCCCCCTCGCCCTTGCCGCACACTGATTCGACTAGTTGCGCACCTTTGCGCGCGACTTCTTCGCTTTCTTCACTTTGGTCGCCTTCGACGCTTTCGGCTCCTTGACGATCGGTTGCTCGTCGGTGAGCAAGCCGTTCGTGCCGATGAATTTCGGTAGCCACTCGCAGTTGTGGAAGAGTGTGGCGCTGGTTCCAGCCAGCGCATGGGCTTCCACTCCTCCAAGGACGATGGGGCGTGCCGTCTCGCCCAACGGGCAGACGCGGTACAGCGTCACTCCATCGAACGAAAACAGGTCGCCAAAGTTCTTGGCGAACACGTTGACCAAGATCAGGTCGCCGTTGAACAGCACGACCTGGTGCGGAACCATTTCCTGGCCAACGAGCTTCCAGATCACTTCACCAATGCCTGGCGACTTCTCCACGTCGAACGGCTCTCCATGGCTCATTCGTCGTTGGTAAAAAGTCTTCCCATTGTTTTGGGTATGGATAACCCCAACCGGTATTTCTGACATAATCAGATTCTCCTAACTTGTTGTTGAATGTGCGGCTGGAGTATTATAAGCCCTTTTTAACTGTTTCGGGTTTTATGCTG
>CAZBFU010000003.1:51269-52959 GCA_964491365.1 uncultured Pseudomonadales bacterium | reverse complement strand
CAAAGACACTGACTACTTTGTTTTTGCTTACGATTGGCGTAAATCTATAAGCGATTTGGCAGTAGATTTAGATTCTTTCGTCCAAGACTTACGAATTTCTGGAAAATTAGCAGCCAACGAGAAATTTTCGATAGTTGGACATAGTATGGGTGGATTAGTTGCCAGACAATTTGTATTAAATCACGGCGTAAATAGTATTGATAAATTAATTACTGTGGCTACTCCAAATCAAGGTTTAGTTGATGCATATGGTATATGGCAAGGTGCTAAGGTTTGGTCTGGTCTCTGGTGGCAAAAAGCCTTTTTAGCATTAAACATCGTCAACTCAAAAGCACCGGGTGAGTTAGCTGTAGATACGGTTAGAAGAACTTTTCCCGGCGCAAAAGATTTGTTACCGACCTATGACTACATTTTAAAAGACTCTGTCGTTCCAGAAAGTTCGATGATCAATCGAAACTTGTATCTTGCGAAGCTTAATGTAGATAGTGCCTCTAATAGTGGTGTATTAACTAGCGTGGCGGGTACAGGATTCTCCACCAAAGCTATGGTGAAGACTATTGATAGAACCGCAGAAGAAGCAGCTTTAAATATGTGGGAAGACGGTAAGCCAAACCCTTCATCACCATTCGAGTCTTCGCCAGACGGTGACGGAGCATTGATAGTCGAAAGTGCCTTAGGTGCGGTGGAAAATAAAGTTCTGTACACCTTTGCCAACCATGGTGGAGTTATGAGTTCCGACGATAGCCTGTCTAAACTACTAGGGGAAATTGTAGACACGCCGGTTTTATCAGGAGCAGAGACAAATGAAAACTCCACTAGTTCATTGGTCTTATTTTTAAAGTCTCCAGGTAGACTTTCAGTGTGCATGGGATCGGTTTGTAATACTGACTTAGGAATATATTCTGCAATCGACAAGACTTTTTTTATCCCTAATTACTCAAATGCTAACTTAAGTGTGCAGGTTATCAGTGAAGGTGATAGTGGTAATTACACACTTGGTAGCGTGGAAATACTTAACAATGGGGATGTGGTTTCAGACACGGTATCTAGCAACTTAAGCATGGGTGGTACAAACCAACATGAATACACTACAAATGTGGGGTTTGAAGATAACGAAGATGAACCAACCACAGAAGAATGGTTAGCTGGTGAAGTGCAGGCATTAGTAAGTGTTGTTGGTGGTAAATGGGATGGGCAGAAACTTACTACACTTTTGCTAAAAGAAAGAAGAGAAATAGAAAGAATTCATTTAATTAGATTAATTGAAGATATTTCACTATTGGGGGTGAAATTAAATGCCAAGAAGTCACCTGCTAAATCTCAAGCTTTCTGGAGATTTACACTAGCTTTAGACAAGTATTCAACCTTAGTTATTAATGAGGGTAATCTTTATAAACATCAGGTAGAGAACCAAATCAAAATTACTGAGAAAGAATTGGTAAAAGCAGAGAAAATCGCGACTAAGAAAGGTGGCTGGGCTCTCACCTTTTATCAGAATAGTCAAAGATTGATCTCACAAGCGAAGGAATCTACAAATACTTCTACAAATTTAGCTAGTCAGCAAGCATGGTTGGCAATGAGATTTATACAGATGATCTATCTGATGTAAAAAGAGTGGACCCTGAAGGACTTGAACCTTCGACCTTTCGAATGTGAATCGAACGCTCTAGCCAGCTGAGCTAAGGGTCCA
>CAZBFU010000003.1:46711-51169 GCA_964491365.1 uncultured Pseudomonadales bacterium | reverse complement strand
AATGTTTTCGCTATTGGAGATAATCGTGACCATTCTTCTGATAGTCGTGATTGGGGTCCAGTACCTTTTGCCAATATTGTGGGTAAAGGATTACTTCGATACTTCCCTCTAGATCAATTGGGGCTAATCGTGAACCCTGTCGAGGCAGCTAAAAAGTGAGAACTTGACTTTCATAGACTTTCTCTATAGGTTTAACTAATGACTTCGTTTCGTCGTGAAATGAGGAATGCTCTGGCAGCTACTTTATTTATGAGTAGTATGGTGGGGCCTGTAAAAGCAAACTACGAAGCCCATAAAGCGACTGAATACTCTGCAAGAATCATCCCTAGTGAACTGATAAATCCTTATGAGGGGGTGGTTTTTAATCAACGATGTGCAGTTTGGATAGACAATAACATTGTGGTTTTTGATTGTGTCGAGGACTGGGCAGAAGCATTACTACCTGGAGGCTGTGAATCTGTCATAAAAGGTCGATTAAGCTCGTCTACCTGTAACTCTGCATCGACTTCGTTCATCATCAACGATCTAGTGCCACCAGACACCATTCAGAGAATTTTAGGAGTTCCAGGAATCACTCCATATGAGTTAGTCAATTACGTTTATCGCAATTTACCAGATGGACAAGGTTTTAGTATGAGTTGTGCGGGAGCAGGAATTGAGCGAATTCGACCTGCTTTTGAAATGTTTGGCTTGAAGGTAATAGAGGTCCGTAGTCTAAGCTGGTGGAGTTTGGCAGACAAAACACGAGAACTAAAACCCAACCAGCGCTTACTCCTCGCCTTAATTGGGACCAACGCTAAGGGAAGAAGATTCCAACACTATACGGTGGTAAACAGAGTAGTTCCCAATGACAACCCCAACGTCAAACTAGCTGAAACGGTTGAGTTTTATGATTCCTTTTTTTACGAAGATCCCACAAATCCAAATTTAGAGACGGTGAGGTTTGAAGATTCGCCAAATATAACTAATGATCCATCTTCACCAATTGGGAAAAGAGTGGATATTGTAGGGGCGGTGATTGTAGAAGCTGCTAGTTCTTACGTAGAGACCAATGATAATCACCCTTCTTTAGGCGAAGTTGTAGATGAAATCATTTCACCTATTAATGACGTTTATTTAGATGATCGATTTCTATACATTCGTAATGAGTTGGATTTAAATGAGATTTATTTGGTAGAAGCGCCTGTTCAGGTTGGTAAAAATCGATTTAGGGTAAAACTAGCATTTAACGGTGAGATAGTCGATTACTATTACTATAGTTTGGATGGAAGAATGCCTGACTTATCGAAGAGTATGAGAACGACAATTTTGGGGCAAAAAGTCGATTTGTTTACCCAAACTGATCCAAGGTGGGGAGGGAAATTAATACAAAAACTTTCAACTACTGGTAGATTGGTTCCTTTTGGAAACAAAGCTTGTGGCCAGACTCTATTGGCAGTATTACTTAATCAAGCTAACCCATTTGAATTATCAAGTTCATACTTTCCAAATCTAAAGAGTGGCGAAGGCACATACCCAAGAGACCACGTGCGGATCTTAAATGAGAATGGTATTGCAACAACACAACTCAAAAGTGAACCTTCAATTATGGCGTCGCTTAATAAAGGAAATATTGTGATGATGCAGGCAAATGTGAACCTGGGCTTATATGCAATTACAGAAACGCACTATACAGGTCATTACATCTTACTATTAGGTTTCGACGATCAAGGCGAAGTGCTAATCTATGATCCTTTTTGGGGTGTAGGCGTCACAAAAATGACTGACGTTGATTTGAGAGGAAATTTTACTGCGTATGAATTAACTAAGTGAAATCACTTAAATTAAGCGTCAGGAGTGAGAGGTTCAAATGGATTGGTATATGCACTACCAACTTCGTCTTGTGGTGCAGTTTTGGGTTCAAGTGAAGTCTTACCATGAGTAAGAAGTTCGTAGATTTGATTGAGTTGTGTTTCTGTTTGTTCGGGCTTGCCTTTTAAAACTATAGAAAGAGAAGTTTCTACTCTAGATCGGCGTAATTTTACAGCGACATTTTCTGTACCTATTGAAGTTTGAATATGAGAAGCTAGTTCATCAGTCCAATCATTAGCTGATTTTGATTTGATTTCTTCGATGACGTGAGTTTTGGACATGGATTTCTTGAAACGGCGTGCAAGTTCTTCTGCACGACGGACAGAGCCGCCTTCTCGCAAGATCATCTTGTATGCCTCGATCATCAACTGCGTATCTGGAATTGCGGCTAGGGCGCGAGCATGCCCTTCGGAGATTACTCCACTGATAAGACCGTCTTTGAGGGCGTCAGGAAGCTCGAGGAGTTTGAGAGTATTACTTACAAATGAAGGTGATTTGCCAATACGAGTGGAGATTTCAATATTGGTGAGAGTAAACTCTCTCATCAAACGCTCAAATGAATTTGCTCGATCTACTGGATTGAGATCAGATCGCTGAACGTTTTCAACGATCGCCATTTCCAGCATTCCTTGGGGGGTCGTGTCGATGACGGTAACTGGGACGACGGTAAGCCCGGCCAAGCGTGAAGCTCTCCAACGGCGTTCTCCGGCGATGATTTGATAACCTGCTGGTGTGTGAGCAACTACCAATGGTTGAATCACACCATGGGTTTTGATAGAGTCAACTAATTCTGAAAGACTATCGGGGGTAATGACGCCACGCGGTTGTAAGGGATTTGGTTGCAGCTGATCTATGGGAAGGTGCTGAACCTGGTCGGCCATTATTTAGATACTACTTCGACCAAACTAATACCTTTAAGCATTCTGAATTTGACAAAGCCTTCACTAAGCGCAAAAAGAGTAAAATCTTTGCCCATGTCAACACCAGCACCAGGGTGAAACTTCTGTCCACGCTGACGAACGATGATTTGGCCAGCTTTTACTGCTTGTCCGCCGTACAATTTAACGCCAAGACGCTTACCAGCGCGCTGATGATGTTGCCTTGTTGCTCCACCTGATTTTACGTGTGCCATATGGTTATATTTTAGTTAAAACGACGATTTCTCGCCTGACAATAGCTTCGGGCTTACTATAAATCAAGCCTCTAGTGCTGGTATTGTAGCTGGAAAGCGCCTTATCGTCAATAATTTGACTAGTGTGAAAATCTTGTCCAGCCACGGAAAACACAGGAAAAATCATGGAAACTTTGGCACCAGAGACTAAAAACTTCTGCCAGTCTTTCAAGGCACCTAAATACAACTTCATCAAGCCCTTGGCTAAATCTTTGGTTCTGGCTGGATCTGGGTTAGGTTTGCCCATATAAGGCTCAGTAGCTAGAAAGTGAATCGGGACTTTGATGAATTCTGATAACTTCACAGAATCTGCGTGAATTAATGTTCCATGTAAATCAAAAAAATTTAAGTTTGATTGGGCACCAGTCAATTGAGCTTGGTCATTGTCTGCGCCATATAGATTCATGCCTAAATAACCAGCTTCTGCCAATAAAGTGCCTGAACCACAAAATGGGTCTAGAAAATTTTTACCCTCGAGCTCCTCTCCACCGGTGCCCAAATTTATCAAAATTCTGGCTATCTTAGGAGGTAAAAGACCTTTTCTACCAGAAGCGAAGGGTTTGCCTCGATCGTGTTTAAACCAATACTTGGCAGAATGACGCCAGATAACTTTTCCAGCCTGAGGATCGAGAATATCGATGGTGCCACCCAAACGATTGGCAAGATGATTAAAGCGACTCAGCCCTTCGATATTGATGGAATATAGATGATGTCCAACTTCGAGAGGCTTTTGATCAAAAACACGAGAAAGTTCAAGCACAGAAAGAGCTTCGTTGAAGCCAACCTGGCAGTGAAGGGTCATTACTTGTAGTTTAACGCAGTTACAGTCAAGTGAGAATGGAGCTGACGGTGTCCAGTGTGTCGGCGATAACGAGATTTGGATTTGTACTTATAGATTTCAATTTTTTCACCCTTGTCAGTTCTGTCCAGAACTAATTCAACACTTGCACCTTCCACTAGTGGGGTGCCAACTAAGGTTTGTTCATCATTATGAATAAGTAGCACTTCAGTGACAACGACCTTGTCGCCATCCTTTTGTTCTAGCTTTTCAGTCTGGATTTTATCTCCAGTTTTAACGAGATATTGTTTACCAGCGAGAGCAATGACAGCATAGGTTTGCTCTGGTTGGGTTGTCTTTTTGGTTGCCATGTCAGTCTTATGGGATTAACGGTAAGTGATTATAGACGGTACTTCGGTGTATACGCAAGTAGGTGAAATGAGATGCCTAAAATTTGGAAAAAAACCACTAAAGACGAGCCTCCGTAAGAAAATAACGGCAAAGTAATACCCGTGACTGGAAGTAAGCCTAGATTCATACCCAAGTTAACAACCGTTTGAAAAAAGACGATTGCAAAGATACCTCCTGCAAGCAACCGATGAGTTTTTTCTTTTTGTAGGGAAGTTAAGTTTAGTAATTGATGTAACAGAAAATAATA
>CAZBFU010000003.1:20429-46611 GCA_964491365.1 uncultured Pseudomonadales bacterium | reverse complement strand
CACAATGGCAATGAGAAGACCGATAGAGACTAAAGTTTTGGTTTTTAAACCTGAAAACAAAGCCATCACCCCTGCCATAGCAACAATTACTAAAGCACTGCCCAAATCAGGCTGATACTTGATTAGTGCCGCTGGCAACAAGACAAGGGCGAGAAATTTTAGAAATTCTTTTAACTTATTTAAATCTACTCTAGACAAATACGAAGCAAAGAAAAATAAAAGCAATGGTTTGACAGCCTCTGAGGATTGAAGATTGAAAAAACCTAAATCTAACCACCGAGCTGAACCTCTTACTTCATCTGCTAGAAAGTAAGTGGCTACAAGTAGTAAACAAGAAATGATATACAACCACCAGCCAAAAGGTAACAAGACCACCGGATCAATTTTCGAAAAGATAAAAAAGAAGATTAGTCCCAAACAAAGGAATTGCAAAGTTGGGCCAAATAGATTTTGAGCGGTGCTCCAGATTGTAGTCAATCCTAGACTTAAAATTACCAAAACTGGAATGATCAGTCGTGGCTTAGTCGGCACGGATGATAGTCAAGGTCTCATGTCTGGTAATTTTGGTGACCATTGCTTCTTGTTTAAGATAATCCTCGAACTGCTCAGGCCATTCTGGTAAGGTAACACTTACCCATTCGTCTAAACGGCAACCCGCAGCTTTTCTTGCCTCCTGGATGGTTCTGACGAGTTCTCTCGCTTTACCTTTGGCTCTAAGTCGATCATCTAACGTTAAGTCTAAACTGATACTTAATTCAGCATCCTCTTTGAAAATTACTTTTTCGACATTCAGTTCTTCTCTGATCAAATTCTCCAGTGATAATAGATCTTGAAACTGACTTGGTCCAGATAGGCTAAGACTTGCTAGTGGTTGCTTAACGGCCATATTATTCAATTTTCTGGAGGAATGTCCTAGTTCTACTACTTGTCTAACTAATTTCATTTGTTCAATTAGTTGGTGATTGATGACGTTATCGGCACTTGTAACGGGATAATCCTCCAAATGCACACTTAAATTGGTAGTTAAGTGACGATAGAGATAATCACTGATGAATGGGGTTATGGGGGCAATAGCTCGGAGGAAGACTTCAAAAACTTGATAGAAGGTCACATAACAAGTATGTTTGTCTTCAATATTGGTGGCAGAGGGTCCGACTCTATCTCTAGACCTGCGGACATACCAGGTTGAAAGATCACCAACAAAACTCTTGATCGCTACTATAGCTTTGGGCAGACTATATTTACTTAAATTGGTTTCAATTTCGAGCACTGTTTCGTCCAATCTGGCCAAGACCCACTGATCAAGTGCTGTTGGTTTGACGACGAAGGAGTTTGAAATTTCCCATTGATCGCTGCTAGCGTAATTCACAAAGAACTTATATGAATTAAAGAGAATCATTAAAGTAGTTTTCAACTGCTCTTGCCAATCCTTTTCACTGATGGCGATATCCTGGCCATTGACGATTGGAGAACCCATTAAGTAAAGACGTAATGAATCTGCACCATATTTTTGAAGTGAATCTTTTGGATCGGGATAGTTACCGTAGTTTTTACTCATCTTACGCCCGTCATTACCTTGAATCACACCAGTGACAATGACATTTTTAAAGGCGGCAGTGTGGTTTAGCGCATTACTCACGACATGCATGACATAAAACCACGCACGAAGTTGGCCTGTATATTCGGTGATAAAGTCTGCAGGGAAACTATTATCAAATAACTGCTTATTCTCGAAAGGGTAATGAATTTGAGCATATGGCATACTGGCTGACTCTAGCCAACAGTCCAACACATCTTTGACTCGTTTGGCTTTTTGGCCACATTTAGGACAAGCTATTTCTATTTGGTCGATTGCCGGTCGATGTAAATCTTTGACAGTGACTTTGGCAGCTGTTTCAATCTCATTGATTGAGCCAAAAACTTGCTTGGTGCCACACTCACATTCCCAAACTGGTAAAGGTGTTCCCCAATATCTAGATCTGGAAATACACCAGTCTGGTGCAGAATCGATGCCTAGTTTAAATCTGCCAGTTTTGAAATAATCTGGAATCCAGTTGATATCTTGATTTGTTTGGTGAAGTTGATCTTTAAATTTGGTCACACTTAGATACCAGGCATCTTGGGCTTTAAACAATAGTGGGGTTTCACAACGATAACAATGTGGATATGAGTGAGTGATTTTGCCTTGAGAAAATAACAACTGTCTACTTTCTAAATCTGCCATGATCAACTTGTCAGCTGCTTTAAAGAATTTTCCAGAGCCTACCAATATTCTTGGATCGAGATGACCTTCATCATCCACACTATCAACCATGCTTAGGTGGTGTTTTAGACCCAACTGAGTATCATCTTCTCCGAAACCAGGAGCGATATGGACGATTCCCGTTCCATCAGTCATCGACACAAAATCAGCATCGTAGATTTGCCAATCTTGTGGTTGACCTTGGTAATAATCGTAAACTGGTTGATATTTTGAACCTACTAGGGTCGAACCCTTAAAAGTGGCGCTTACCGAATATTGTTTACTTGCAAAAATCTCTTCAACTCTTGCTAAGGCTAAAACATATTTTTCTCCGTCGGACTCAACTTGGGCATAAGTTTCGTCTGAATTAACACCTAAGGCGAAATTACTTGGCAAGGTCCAAGGAGTGGTAGTCCAAGCTAGAAAATAAGTATCATTATTTAGACTTTTAAACTTTATGACTACAGAAGGATCAGAGACATCTTTATAGGAATTATCCATGGCAATCTCAAAGTTGGTCAGAGGAGTAGAACATCTTGGACAGAAGAGCGATACTCTTTTTCCTTTGTAGATTAGGTCTTTATCATAAAGTTGCTTGAATACCCATAAAACTGATTCCATGTAATTTTCATCCATGGTTTTATAAGCATTTTTAAAGTCAACCCAACGACCAATCCTATCTACATACCACTCCCATTCTGCGGAAATATTATTAACATATGTTTTACAGGCGTCGACAAATTTATCGATGCCTAAACTTTCAATTTCTTTTTTGGAATTTAGACCTAGTTGTTTTTCAACTTTATTTTCTGCTGGAAGTCCATGACAGTCCCAACCCCAGACTCGACGGACTCTTTTGCCTTTCATAGTTTGAAATCTTGGAATTACGTCTTTGACGATACTACCCAACAAATGACCATAATGAGGCAAGCCTGTGATAAACGGAGGTCCATCGAAAAACGAAAATTGATTGTCTGCCGGCCTATTGGTGATCGATTTATGAAAAATATCTTCAGATTCCCAGAACTTTAGCACTTCAGACTCTATATCATTAGGAACATAGTTGGTATTTAGAGGCTGAAGAATACGTTTAGGCTTGTTCATTTGAGTGCAGGTTATGCTGCGATATTTTATCATTACCTAAGCGATGAAAATATGGTTGGGTGAAAGATTCTTACTGTGTGGACTATTAGCTTTATTTTTGCGACTTACTAACCTATTTGAATTGCACTTGTTTGGACTTGATCAGGAGTATCAAGCCCTCTTGGCATTTGAACAAGTAAAGAATTTCCATCCAATATGGACTGGGGTAAGTGTGGCGGACTTAGGTTTTTACTTAGGCCCAATTTTTACTTATCTGACTGCCATATTGCTATTTATTAGTCAAGGTAAGGTGCAAATATTAGCGCAAGCTGGCGCTGTGGTGGGACTAATTACCTGGCTAACAGTAGTTATTACCAGTAAGAAAATCTTTGGAGATAGGATTGCTTTAGTGCTAGCTGTTTTATATTCATGTTTGCCATTTTTTGTGCAATGGGATCAACAATGGTGGAATCCGAGCTTTGTGTTCTTGTTAAGCACACTGATGTGTTACGGGTTGGTGCAGTCTAGTCGAGGTCAAAATAATCATATTTTATGGTCATGGTTTGCTTTAGCTTGTAGTTTTCATATTCATATCTCACTTTGGATATTTACTCCGTGGATTGTTGAGGTGTCTTTTTCAAAGCTTAGAAAACGCGATTACATTTCAACTGTCTTTGGCCTTTTAATGGTTTTTCTGTCTTACGTGCCATTGTTGATATTTGATTTGAATCATAACTTTGACAATTTACTATTACCAACGAGACATTTTAAAGAATTAATTTTAGGAGGAATATTGTCGATAGTTTTAGTACAAAAAACAAAAAAACGTCCATTAATTGGCATCACTCTTTTGTATATTCTGTTCTTGTTATTTTACGATGGTGAAATTTTTGCTTGGTATCTCTTCGGACTGGCAATAGTTTTAATGTTTTTGTGGGCTGAGTTGTTTTCGGAATCTAAAACAAGTGTCAAGAAGTTTATGGTGACTTTTGTCTTTTTAATCACGATGATATGTTTTCCAAAACCAAATATAAACTTGCCACTTTCGCAAAAGTTAAAAATTGTAGATGAAATCGCCTCAAAAGTTGGGCTGGGCAATTTCGAATTAAAGACAGAAGGCCTTTATCGGGAAAACGCTGGCTGGTACTATTTATTACAAACTTACTTTCATGCCCCAGTTAAGTCAGATTCAGATGAGGTATTTGGGTGGATATATCAATCTAATGATAACAAGGATTCTATAAATGCAAAAGTATATATAAGCAATGACGGATTAGTTGAACTCAAAAAATAATACTTCCCCAGTAGCAATTTCAAGCTGAGCAACTTCTTCGTTGGTTAAGTTTCTTAAGTATTTGACTAGTGCACGAAGTGAATTGCCATGAGCAACGATTAGAATGTTGTGTCCACTTTTTAAGAGTGGCTCAATTTCCAGCTGATAGTAACTTACAACTCGGTCGTAAACCATTGACAAAGATTCTCCGTTAGGAATAGGGGTTAAGAAACCTCGACGAAGATTCTTAAAAGCTTCCTCACCAATTTCTTTTTTTACTTCGTTTTTATCTTTGCCTGTCAGATCACCATAATCTCTTTCGTTCAGACTACTTGTTCTGATGACATCAAGATGGGTTAAATCAAGCTGTTCTAAGATAATGGCGGCAGTATGAATACTGCGGACTAAATTTGAGGTGTAACAAAGATCGATGGAAAGATCTGACAACTTTTGGGCAGCAGCTTTCGCTTGCATACAACCTACAGGAGATAAATCAATATCTGTCAAACCAGTCCAGACATTTTTGGCGTTCCACAATGACTCACCATGACGAACTAAAATAAGTTTTCCCATCTTGTCTTTATGTTAATGCAATTGATGAAAGAATTCTCGTAAATGCTCATAACGATAATAGACTAAAAACATACAGGCAATGAGTAATAAGGGGAAAATTATAAATTTTTCCAAGAATCCACCTGTACGAATTCGCAAACTCTTGAAAGGTGGAAAGCCAAATTTCATTGGTAATGGCCAAAAGAGAGGTATTCCTTCTTTGGTAAGCGAGTCAGCAAAGAGATGAGAAACAAAACCAATCATCCCTGCCCACCATACTACGGCTATATCAACATTCAAAAATGAAGTTGACCAAAGTAGTATCCACTCAAGGAGTTTGCCAAAGAGAAAGACACCAAGTATCGAGTGAGAAAGAAATCGATGGCTGACAAAAACAGGGGCAACGATTTTGCCAACGATTGAACCAGATCCGGCAGGAAGTCTTTGCCAAAATTCACTACCTGGTTCATCGATATCTGGAGCGAGCCCTCCTAAGAAGCAGGTAGAGAATGCTGCCATGGCCGTGGGTATACTGACAGGCTCTAAATTAATGCTACTTACCGCGACGAGCAGAAATGAGGCTGCGAAAAGATCATGAGTGCGAGAAGTCATTACACACTATCTTAAGCTATGATGGTAAGGCTCATGGAAGAAACAGAACAAATACAGTCTGCACTCGAAGAATTATTTGAAGGAAGAAAGCATTTATTTATTACTGGACGAGCAGGTACAGGTAAATCTACCTTACTTTCTCATTATCGAAAGAACACTCAAGATCAAGTGATCGTTGTGGCACCTACAGGGGTAGCGGCTTTGAATATAGAAGCGTCGACGATTCATTCTGTATTTAGATTTAGTCCCAATATCACTCTTGATGAAGTCGCGGTAGGCGCTCACAAACATCCAGCAAAGAAAATATTTAAGTCGATGAAGTCCTTGGTCATAGATGAAATTTCGATGGTGAGGGCAGATATTCTAGACTGCATTGATGTTTTTCTTCGAACAATCAGAGGTAAACAAGCGCCATTTGGAGGCGTGCGACTTATCTGTTTCGGCGACTTGTATCAATTACCTCCAGTAGTGAGTAGTGACGAGAGGCATAGTTTTCAGAGTGGGTACCGAACCGCTTACTTTTTTGGGTCAAGAGTGATGCATGAAATTCTTGAAAATGGCAATGTAAATTTCAAAATGATTGAACTAACTAAAATATTCCGTCAAAGTGAAAGCGAATTTATTGATATTTTGAATCAAATTCGAGAAAACAAAGTAAGTAACCAACAACTGATGAAATTAAACACAAGAGTGGGACATATTGCTCCCGTAGAAGCAATAGTACTAACAGGTAGGAGAGATCAGGCCAAATTACTAAATGACTTACATATAAATAGTTTGCCGGGCAGTGTAAAGGCTTATTATGGTAAAGCGATTGGTAAGTTTGAATCAAATAAATTTCCTACAGAGGATGTTTTGGTCCTCAAGATTGGGGCGAGAGTGATGATGGTGGCAAACGACAAAGATAAAAGATGGGTGAATGGCTCACTGGGAACGATTACCAAAGTAGCTGAAGCTGGGGTAGACGTAAAATTAGATAATGGAATCAGTGTAGTTGTCACTACCTATTCATGGGAGATGTCTGTGATGAAATGGAACGAGCTCACTGAGAATCTTGAAAGAGTGGTTGTGGGAGAATATCGCCAATTACCTCTCACGGTCGCGGCAGCGGTGACAATTCACAAGTCGCAAGGAAAAACATTTGAACAAATGGTTATAGATTTAGAAGGTGGAGCTTTTGCTCATGGTCAAACCTATGTCGCTTTATCCAGATGCAAGACGTTAGACGGTCTATTCTTAAAGAAACCAATAACTCCTCGAGACATAATGGTAGATAAATCAATAGAGTCGTTTTTAAAAGCTATCGATTCTGAAAGTTTAGGAACCTCTTTTACGCAAGAAAGTTGGGATATCTAAATCATCTTCAATTTGAATTTCTCGGTGTTGAATATTATGTGAAGGAGTAGTTGCTTCGATAGGCTTTTCTTCTTCAGGCTCAAGTGGTTTTCTTTCAACTAGCTGCTCCTCATCTTGCTGGGCTGAATTAGTCACAAAACGATTAACAAAAGGAGTAGTAGCTTTGTTGGTAAACGTACCCATCCTTCGTCTTGTGTCATCAAAGCCTGTGGCAATGACACTGATTCTTACTTCTTCGCCTAGATCTTCTCTAAAGGTAACTCCAAATTTAATATTGGCGTCAGGGTCAGCAACAGAGGAAATCAAACTGGAAGCTTCGTTAACTTCAGTCATGGTGAGATTGTTACCAGATGAAATGTTAAACAAGATACCTCTGGCGCCGTCGATTGATAGTTCTAGTAAGGGTGAGCTGACAGCTTCTTTGGCTGCCATGAGAGCACGTTTTTCTCCAGTACCATGTCCGATACCCATTAAGGCTGATCCGGCATTGCTCATGATTGCTTTGACATCGGCAAAATCGACATTGATTAGTCCTGGAATGGTGATCAGGTCAGAAATAGATTGTACGCCTTGTGACAAAACTGAATCTGCCATTTTGAAAGCATTCTTGAGAGTGTCTTCTTTTTTAACTACATCCAAAATACGCTGATTGGGAATCACTATCAAAGCATCAACTTCCTTTTTTAATTTTTCAATGCCGTCTTCTGCTTGAATCATCCTTCTTGTTCCTTCGAACAAAAAAGGTTTAGTCACAACAGCGACAGTGAGGGCGCCGACTTCTCTAGCAACAGAGGCAATGACTGGTGAAGCACCTGTACCAGTACCACCACCTTCACCCGAGGTGATAAAAACCATGTCTGCTCCGTTGAGAATATCTTTAATTTTGTCGCGACTCTCTTCTGATGCGGCTTGACCAATTTCTGGATTGCCGCCGCTACCCAAACCTTTGGTGACTCTCTCCCCTATTTGTAGTTTGATATCTGCATTATTGGCTAAGAGAGCTTGTAAGTCAGTATTGATAGCGATGAATTCAACCCCACCGATCTTACTTTCAGTAATCATTGAGTTTAAGGCATTATTTCCACCACCACCTACGCCTAAGACTTTTATTCTTGCAAATGAATTGATATCGGGTTTGACCAGTGCCATATTTTTTCTGCCCTAATTTGGCCTCATTGTATCATGACGAAAAAGTTATACACACCTAGGGCAGGAACGACTTGATGAAGTCAGTGATTTTGGTAGTAAGACCTTTAAGAGGCAGCTTGTTTGAAATTCCAGAAAAGACACTTTTTTTTGAGGACCCACCCTCATTGCCTTTTTGAAGACCATAAATTATTAGTCCTGAGGTTGAAGCATAGGCAGGAGAATTAATTTCATCAGTAAGACCTGAAAGTCCTTCTGGAAATCCAATTCTGGTTGGCAATTGTAAAACTCTCTTGCAAGTACTTATTGCGTCAACAGTAAGTGAACCACCGCCCGTGAGAACAATTCCAGAAGGTGTGGCGCCGTTGTAACCTGATTTTTTGAGAGCTTGGCCAACATAAGTAAACAATTCAGCTAGTCTAGGCCTGATGATGCCGTCGACTACATGTTTGCGATTTATCGTTTTAGTGTCTTCCTTTAAACCTAGTTTGCTTAGGTTGATTTCATCTGACTTTTCTTTTTCTGAATCGGTGGTTTTGGAAAGATGATGTTTAATTTTTTCAGCATTCTCTAGTGAAATCATTAAGCCGATGGCTAAATCATCGGTGACTTTTTTGGCACCAATAGGTACTACAGCAGAATAACAACAAGCCCCTTCAACAAAAATTGAGATTGAAGTTGTCCCACCACCGATATCTACCAAGATAACTCCTAGCTCTTTTTCAGTATCAGTGAGGACACTTTGAGAAGCAGCCAGACCTGTATATACACAAGCAGAAACATTAATACCAATCTCATTGATACACTTGGTAATATTCTTGATAGAGACTGAGGAAGCAGTGATTAGGTGGGCGTCAGTTTCTAGTCTGACTCCGGCCATACCAATGGGGTCTTTGATACCACGTTGACTGTCAACGATAAATTCTCTAGGTAAAACATGAAGGATATCTCTAGATGATGGTAATGAGATAGCTCGGGCTGCCTCTATGACTCTAAAGACATCTTCTTGTTCAATTTCTGCTTCTGGTTGGGTGATTGCAACTACTCCCTTGCTATTCTGAGATTGGATGTGGTCACCAGTGATTGACACAAAGCTTTCGGAGATAGAAAAGCCAGCCATCCTTTCAGCCGCTTCTACAGCGTCGGTAATGGCATTGACAGCTTCTTCGATATCTACGATTTGTCCTTTGCGGACACCTCGACTGGGTGTGGTAGCCACTCCAACGACATTAATTTTGCCAGTATCAGGGTTAGGAACTGTTATTACACAGGAAATTTTGGAACTTCCGATGTCGATAGCGTTTAGTGATGCGGCTTTGGCCATTTGCTACTTGAGTATAGGATGCTTAAATCTAAAGTCAATGATCCTTATTGGCTTTATTGTAGCTAAGCTTATGATTTGTTGTAAAGCAAGTAATCTACTTTGAGGCTCTTGATCTAGGGGAAGAAGACAATCATAACCTGCTGATAGTGAGGTTAAGACAAAATCCCTGACGATAAAAACTTGATCAAGCTTACTGGTTTGGGTATTTAATGCTTGTAACCAAGCATAAATTTGTCTACCAATCTCAACAGACGGTAGAGAGTTGGCAATATAAACAACGGTTGATGGATTTTGAGATGAAGAAATTGTCCCAGAAGGGAAAAGTGTATAAAATTGACCAGAAACTGAGGCTAAGAAGCGATCGATTTCAATTGTGGGTCGTAAGTAAGCTGAGGTGCTACTATCAAGTGATTCAAAGTACGGTATTTCTTGAGTGACAACAATATTTAAATCAAATACTTCTTGGGGGGCTTTGATACTAATCGCTAACTTACCAGGGAGAGAAGAGTTTATTTTGACACTATCTACCAAGCCGGTAGCTTTAATTTGTTCGGAAATTTGTGAGTAACGCAAACTAACCATCGAAGTACCTTGATACTTATTCAGTATTAACATGACTGAATTGGGACAATTTGTCGAAGCTTCTTGATGACAGCTGATTTCTTTAACTTTTAGAACTTGCTCGTGAACAACATAACAACCAACAATAAATAGGATGATAAATAAATACTTTCTAACCCTGGGCCAACTCAACAACAGCCTTGACAACCTTTTGAGTAGCATCGAGTGGGAGTCTGACCTTGCTTTGGACGGAAACTGAGGAAGTGCTAATGGTTTTGATGGCAGAGTAGAGTGACGACGAGTCAAGATCTTTTTCTTCGATGATGAGGGAGGGAAGATGTTTTGAAGCCAATTGTGCATTTTTGAGTTGTTCATTATGTGAAACCCAAGAGATGGGGATAAAAATTGTCTTTTTACCTAGAACGATAAGTTCATAAGTTAGATGTGCCCCACTTCGACTAATTACTACTTTACTAGATTGTAAGTAAGTTGCGGCATCTTTGGCAAAGTAATATGGTGCATAGAGGTATCTATTCGAGTATTCTCCCAATGATTCTTTGACTCGACGGGCACGATCAAGATCTTTGTAAAGCGTATTGGCACCGGTTTGATGGACAACGGTAAACAAGTTTACCAGTTCGGGAATAATCGGAAAAATTGCTTGATTGATCAAATGAGAACCTTGTTTACCACAAGAAATATATAGAAGTGGTGGATCAAATTGCTTTTTGTAGGATGGGTCTAAAATTTCACTGCGGAGTGGTAAACCCACTACTAAAGTTTTTTCTTTTGGATAGTTATTTAGTGAACTAGGATGAGTAAGGAGAATTTTTTGGACAAATGGGGCGATAGCTTTGTTTGCCCAACCGGCAATAACTGTTTGTTCATGCGTAAGTGATTTGATTCTCAACAACCAACCCGAAATGACAACTGGTACGGCTAAATAGCCTCCAAAGGAAACGATTACTTTAGGTCTGATTTTAATTAGGTAGAAAAACGCTTGCACAAAGCCGAATAGAATCAAAAAGAAGGCAAATGGGTTTTGACGGTAAAATTTACCCGTCTTTAAGATATAAAAAGGAAAACCAGCACTTGTCACTTCTTGATACTCTGCAGAAAGAGATTTGTCCCCTTTAGCGGCGAATTTGTGCCCAATCCAATGAATCTCGTACCCTAATTTCTCTAATTTTTTGGCCACTTCCAAACTTGAATTGTGATGGCCGCCGGTAAAGACTATTTTTGTCTTCATTTATTCTTTGCGATGCTTGATAGTATACCAAGACTTATAAAATTAGATACAAGTGCTGATCCACCATATGAAATTAGCGGAAGCGGTACACCTGTTAATGGCACCAGAGCAACCATGGCAGAGATGTTTACAAATGTTTGTGATGCAAACAGAGTGGCGATACCTGCTGCAATCAGGCGTTGATGTTTATCGGTAGCTTGAGAGGCAATCCGAAATCCAACCATGCAAAGCGCTAACAACATCAAGATCAGAATAGTACCCCCCACAAAACCTGTTTCCTCGCCTATTATGGTAAAAATCGAGTCTGTAGTCGCCTCGGGTAGATAGGCATATTTTTGGCGAGATTTGCCCAAGCCTACTCCTGAGAAACCGCCGGAGCCTAAACCTAATAAGACCTGATTGATATGGTATGAGCGTCCCAGAGGATCACTTTGGGGATCTAAAAAGGTTTGTAAACGATCCATTCGATAAGGTGATGAAAAAATTAAGATGACCACAAAACCAAGTAGACCAGTCAGAAACATCAAAACACGTTTAATTTCACAACCTGATAAGTAATAAAGGGTAAAACCAATACTACTGACCACTACAGCCGTGCCCAAATCGGGTTGTAACATGATTAAACCTAAACAAGCACCGATAATGACAACAAAATTTTTAAATGGTTGTGAATCTTTGAGCCAAAACGAAAGATACAAAACCATAGAAATTTTGATCAGCTCGGAGGGTTGAAATGAAATTGGACCCAGATCGAGCCACCGTCTAGCTCCTAGCAACTTAGTGCCAACTCCTGGAATAATAACAGCGACTAAAAATACTAGTGAGACGACAAAAAAAGGAAGAGCAGTTTTTTCAAAGACTTTGCTAGGAACAAAAGAAAGAGAGAAATAAACTACAGCCGCAAGCATCAACCACTTAGATTGCTGTTTTACAAAATGATACTTGTCACCAAAGGTTTGATAGCTTTCTATGACTGAAGCATTGTAGATAGCGATAAGACCGATGAAGGCTAAACCAAAGGCGATGACGGTAAGCAGCCAAAAAAGTGAGGGTTTTTTTGAGGGGGCAGATTTTCGCAACATACAAACTTAAAGTACGGCAAGCCAAATTCCAAAAATTACGATAATAATACTGGCAAGCCAGGCACGCTGAACGATCTTCGGCTCAGTCCAACCAATTTTGAGCAACCAATAGTGTAGCGGGGCTACTGGAAAGATGCGTTTTCCGGTCAATTTGACGGCGGCAATTTGGAAAAAAGATGACGAACCTACAACCAAGAATGGAAGTCCGACAACAATCAGTGCCACTACTTTACCTAACAGAAGCCCAATTACAGCCAATGAGGCACCAAAAGCCATTGCCCCCGCATCACCCATGAAAATTCTGGCGGGAAAAACATTGAAGTATAAAAAGGCAATGAGACCTCCCAACCAAAGGGCAATAAAGATTGAAATGGGAATGTCGACGATCGAGGTTGAGAGGATAAGAAATCCAAAAAGACAGATCATCAAGAGGCCGCCTGCTAACCCATCCATACCATCAGCAATATTGACGGCGTTAGCAAAAGTCATAATTAAAAACGCGGCAAAAGGGACAAACCACCAATCCAAATCGAGCACTCCAAAAAAAGGAATGTTTACTATCGATATATGTAAATTGAAATACATTAAGGCGCCGATTATTAAGCCAAGAAGAATCTGAATCAAGAGCTTCGTTCCACTCTTTAAGCCGGCATACCCTAAATCTCGATCAAGCTCAAAATATTTAACAATATCATCATAAAGACCAAGGAGGCCAAATGAAAGAAGGCCAAAAAAGAGGATATTTAGTTCTTCATTGAGTGGATAAACGTGAGTAATCTGGATACCAGCATACTTAAGTATTGGAAATACAAGGGCAAAAAGGATTGATAAGACACTAATAATTAGCACTCCCCCACCTTCTGGAGTCCTTGCTTTAGAACGAATGTGAATACTAGCTGCATCTTGTTTGTCGTTGGTTACTGCGGAGCGATTTTTGTAGAATTTAATTCGATAAAGAAGGTTGATAAACGGGACGATTAGGAAAGCATTGATAAAAAATGAAGCGATTAAGATTCCGAGTAATAATGACATTATGGATAAATTAACTTTTTGATATGAGGCAGGTATACGAGTATACCAGTGACCACGGCGATAAAGGCAGAAACCAAGACCATACCAGCAGAAACGTCTTTCGCAACTTTTGCTTTAAGGTGGTATTTCGACGTTAATAAATCTACTACAGCTTCTACTGATGTATTTATCATTTCCGCTACTAAAACCAAGCCAATGACAAATATTACCACTGCCCATTCGGCAGAATTGATATGCAACACAAAACCCGCACTGATAGCCAAAAGAGCGGCTATAGTATGAATTTGGAAATTAGGTTGAGTCCTGAAGGTATGGACTATACCATCCCACGCATGTTGAAAAGATACGGTATGCCTACGTAGTCTCTTGACCATACTCTGATTGTACTAGTTTTGCATAATAATCTGGTTGGCGATCGAAAACCAAAGTGGAGCTGCAGTTTCAGAACCCCAAATTGAAGTTTGTGGTTCACGAAGTGAAACAATAATCGTGTAAAGAGGATCGTGAGCTGGAAAAAACCCGACAAATGATGCAATTGTTTTTTCAGCGTCGTATTTCCCTGAAATCACAACTTGTGCAGTTCCAGTCTTACCAGCAACTTTGATGCCTTTTGGTTTAGCCCACTTTGCTTCACCTTTTTCAACTGCATTGATCATCATTTGCTTAATTGTTTCTGCGGTTTGGGCTGAAATAACTTGTACTGGAGGGTCTTGGTTAAGTTTGAGATCTTTTGCTCCACCGGTTAATTTTTCGATAATTGTTGGTCTGACGAGCAACCCTTTATTTGCAATAGCATTGACTGCTGTAACCATTTGGATTGGGGTTACCACCAGACCTTGACCGAAAGAATTGGTAGCTAGATCAATATCGCCCATAGTATCTGAATCAATTTTTTTTCCAGCAACTTCATCTTGAAGTTGGACGCCGGTAAGGCTGCCAAAGCCAAATTTATCTAGATACTTAGCAAAAGACGACTTACCCAATTTAAAAGCAGAATAAACCATGACGGTATTGTCAGAATTAATTATTCCCTCGTTCATCGTGGAACCAGGATGATACTCATCATTCCAAGTTTTGATCGTATATTTTCCAATTGTCAAAGGTCCGTTACACATTTCATCACACTTTGTATCGTACTTCACTACACCTTCATCTAAAGCAGCTGCCATAACAATGACCTTGAAAATAGATCCAGGCTCAAACAGATTAGCGACGTTGGGATTTCGATGTAAAGTGGAATCGGAGTCCGAAAAGTGAGCTGGATCGTAACTTGGGTACCCCGCCATTGCTTTGATTTGTCCAGATTTACTTTCCATGACAATTACGTTGCCAGACTGAGCTTGATATCTAGCAACACCATCTTTGAGTAAACCTTCGATCAAATATTGCATATTGCGATCAATCGTCGTGATTACAGATCTACCAGAAACGTTTTTAAAGAAATCATATCTGCCTACTAAGATGGGATTTCCTAAGGCATCTTTTTCTGTATAGACTTTACCTTCTCTTCCTCGCAGTTGACGATCTAAAAATCCTTCTATACCAAGGTATCCTTGAGGTTGACCGGCAATATCTGCACCGACAAAACCGAGTAAATGTGCTGACAATGAGGCTTCTGGATAAAATCTTAAATACTCATCTTCAAATCCCAGACCATCGATCTTTAGATTATTAATCTCTTTTTTTTGTTCACTAGTTAGATAGTGTTTCAAAGAAACCCAGTTTGATTGCAAACTAAGACGATCAAGTAAACCAGCTTTAGTACTAAGAATAAGCTGTTCTTTTGATATTGGAATTGCTCCAGGTGAAGCGGGCGGTGGATCGGGAGCTAAGATTACTGAAAGTAAGTCTGCCACTTCGAGTGAACTTTTTTCTAGTTGAGGTTTATATACAAACAAGTGATACAAAGTCTGGGTTCCTGCGAGAATATTTCCATCTGAGGCTAGAATATCACCACGTCGACTATTTAAAACCACCACTTCTTGATGTTGTTTAGAAGCCTGTGATGCCAATGAAGGTCCTTTGATTACTTGCCAATAATAAAGCCGAATAAGAACTAAGATGGCAATGACTGGGATAATTGAGGCAACAACACGCAAACGATAGATTGATTGGTCCTTTGAGATAGTACGAAGCATAACTTATCTGGACAAAGCAAGGGAGTCAACTGCTTCAACGATGACTTTGGAATTGACTCGATGAAAGCCTTTTGCTTGTGCCCTGCTCTCAATGTAACTTAAGTTTGTCGATCGTGCGATATCAACTTGCAATTGATTGCTAGATTTAATCAAGTGATCTGTCTTGGAAGCATATTCATCTAAAACCACCCCTTGGGTTGCCAGCATGTTCGTACCAATTAAATTAACTATAGAAAATAGTCCAACCAAACTAAAGACAATGGCAATCAACAAATTTAGATATTTAGTTGATTTGGATGAGGCGGAGTTTGGCACTTCGGATTTTATGATTATTATTAATTTCGTTTTGATCTGGTTCGATTGGCTTGCTATTGATAACACGAATGAGTCCTTCTTCTTCCTGGCGCTTAAAATTTTGTTTTACGAGTCTGTCTTCGCCGGAATGAAATGAAATAATGCCGGCTAAACCACTACTCTTCATTACTTTTGGTAAAGAATTTAGAAGTTTAGAGAGCACATCTAGTTCCATATTTACGGCCATTCTCAGCGCCATAAAAGTTTTGGTTGCCGGATGGGTTTTACCCATCTTTGGCTTTACTCTTGAGATAATCTGGCTTAGCTGTGATGTAGTAGTTATTGGACTGGCAGCACGGGCTGAAACGATGGCTCGCGAAATTGCACTTCCAAAAGACTCTTCAACGCTAAAAAGTAAATCAGCTATTTGTTTGGCTGGGAGGACATTAAGTAAATCCGCGGCAGTAACGCCAAGGCGCGAGTCTAATCTCATATCAAGTGGACCATCAAAGAGGAAACTAAATCCTCGTTCAGGCGCAGCCACTTGGTATTGTGAAGTACCCAAATCAGCAATGAGAGCATCAATCTGCCCAATATTACTTTGGGTAATTAATTCGGAAATCTGTCCAAAATTATCATTGACGATTAGCCACTGAAAATTTGAAGGAATTTTGCCGAATTGGTCTTTGGTGACAATGATCGGTGAATATTTGGGACTTAAGAAATTTATCGCTCTATTGATGGAATTAGTATCCACATCAAAGCTGATCACTTTACAGCCAGCTACAAGCGCTTCTTGAGTATGACCACCATCGCCAAGAGTACAGTCAACCATTAATTGATTTGGTTTTAGTTGGAGTAGAGTCGCAATTTGGTCTACAAAGACTGGAATATGCCTGGGGATATTCATATATATAATGAACTTAAACCCTCTTCCCAATTGGGATTCTCTTGTGTTATCAAGTCAAGGTGCGTGTGATAAACCTGCTTATCCCAGATTTCGATCCTGGTGAGAGCTCCTGCTACCACGGTTTGTTTTTGTAATTGGGCTTTTTCGCGTAAATAATCGGGGATGAGTATCCTCCCCTGTTGATCGAAGCTGACCTCGCTGGCTTGTTGAATTATCAATCTCACAAATTGTCGAGCTTGAGAGTTGGTCAGTGGGAGGTTGGCTAATTTCTCTGAGAGCTGTTGCCAGTAGGAGTTCGGAAAAAGAAAAAGGCAGCCATCTAGACCGACTGTTATGACGCACCCAGAAGCGAGTTTTTCTCGATAATCCGAGGGTATGGCTAGCCTCCCCTTCGCTTCGATGTTGTGGTAGTGTCGTCCAGTAAACATAAAACATATATTCGTTGGTTATGAGATATTTCACCACTCATCACCACCTTTTAGTATGTTACTGAGCAAGAAAGGTGTCAAGGGGTGAATATACGAAAAAAATAAAGCTACGCAAAAAAAGCTTTTAAGAAAGGAATTGCTAGATGTTTTGGAGAAGAAGTTACTTTACGAGCAAGATTGGTCCAAGTAGGTAGAGGGTAGCTGGTTCTTTGGCACCTTTTAAATCGTCGCGAATGATTTCGACAGTTTTTTCGATAGGGTCGAGATTCAAATTGATTTTCACTTCGTCTTGCCCAATAGTGGCGGCTAAATCTTGGTAAGAGCTACCGTTAAACAGTTTCACAGTCTTAACACCACTAACCTTAAAGTTGAGACTGCCACTAATTTTCTTGTTACTACTTGAAGAGATGGCAATGGGGGCGTAGGCAAGTTCACCATCAAATTGCAATGGTAAACCTGTGGTATCTAGCAGAATTTGATCAACAACCTTTGTAGATGTATTCTGCCAACTCACACGCGTATCTGGTGTTGAAGCACTACCAGCTTTGACGAAGACAAATTCACTTTTCAAAACATGGGTTGAGCTTGAATTGTTGTCTAATTTTGTTTTCAGCGTCCCTGAGACCAGATCGGTATCAAAGGAACATTTTCCACCTGATGAACAACTACCAAGTAAAAAAGCTTGATTGTGTGGCATGGCTACCGGTAGATCCAAGGTGGTTCGTCCACCTTTAAGTGAAGTACCTGAAAGATATTCCAGATCTAAAGTGGCTTGTTGATAGTCACCTGTAAGTTTGTCTAACTGAATAGTCAGCAACTTGTTGGAAGGATGCGGGAAGAGGGCAACAAAGGGACGATCTTTAACAGGAAGAGCATTTACCAACTGCTTCTTTTGCTCTACAGGAGTGGTTTTGGCTTTCGGTTTAGTACAACCAACTAAAAGCAAAGAGAAGAGTCCTAAGATAAAGATTTTTCGAAACATAGTGTACTTAAGTATTTAAGAATTGTACAAGTTTGTCAACGTCAATACGTTGCTGTTGTCCGCTATCTCGATCTCTGACAGTCACAGTGTTATCTTCTAGTGTTTGATAATCAACGGTTACACAAGCTGGAGTACCGATTTCGTCTTGAGCAAAGTATCTCTTTCCTATGTTGCCTCTTTCGTCCCAGGCGACTGGCATATCAATTGAAAGATGATCGTAAATCTCCTGTGCTTTCGCCTTTAGTTGTTCCTTATTGGCTACAAGTGGGAAAACCGCCACTTGATATGGGGCTAGTTGCTTTGGAAAGCGCATGACGATACGTTTTTTATCTTCATCTTCGTGATAAGCATTCATGAGTAAAATGGTTAACAGTCTTGATATTCCAAAGGTGGGTTCGATGACATGAGGGATAAATTTTTCACCACTAAATGGATCAGTGTAACGTAGATCTACTCCACTCTTCTCCATATGATTACTAAGATCAAAATCAGATCTATATGCTAAACCAAACATTTCTTTGAAACCCCATGGAAAGCCATATTCTAAATCTTCAGTTCTAGAACTATAGTGTGATAACTCTTCTTTTGAGTGAGATCTCCAACGAAGTTTGTCAGGGTTCAAACCAACAAGTTGAGCAAATTCAAACATTTGAGTTTTCCAGTACTCAAAATTCTCCTCCCACTGCGTAGGATGAACAAAATATTCAAACTCTGCCAGATCAAATTCTAAGGTTCTAAAAGTAAACTTTCCCATGGTAATTTCATTTCTGAAAGCCTTTCCCGCTTGAGCTAAACCAAAGGGAAGCTTGGGGTGAATACTATCCAAGACTTGTTTAAAATCAACAAACATTCCTTGAGCCAATTCTCCTCGAAGGTAAACCGTATTCTTACCGGAGGTAATAATACCCACAGATGTTTCGAATAGTTGATTGAAGTTTCGAGTTTTAGTCCAGTTAATTTTGCCGCACTTAGGACATTTAATTTTGTGCGTAGCGATCAAATCATCAAGTTCTTCTAGAGGTCTACCTTCAACGTTTCCTATGTCTTTCACATTATCTTCAATCAAATGATCTGTTCTCGTTCGATACTGACAATTTAGACAATCAATCATGAGGTTGGTAAAGGAGGCAGTGTGTCCTGAAGATTCCCAGACTTTTGGACTCATCAAAATTGAAGTGTCAATTCCGTACATATTGACACGTTTACTAACAAAAAAGCGCCACCAAAGATTCATTAAATTTCTTTTTAGCTCAGTGCCCATTGGTCCAAAGTCATATGTGTTGGCTAAACCACCATATATTTCAGAACCTGGATACACAAATCCTCGCCGTTTACATAACGCAATAACCTTGTCTAGAAGGATGTTTGAATCTGCCATGGGGTTATTTTACCTGATCTTGAGTTGGCGACTGGAAAATGTCTTTTCGGCTATTTCCTCAAGGTGAGTAATTATGGCTTGAGGTTCCTGAGATTGAGGAGGTGGAAAACCTAAATGAGCAATCAAAAAGAGTTGAAAATCCACCAAACATTGCCTAGAGTCTACGTTTTGAGAAAGTTTTATTAAGGTAGAAATTAAGTGATCGTAAAGTACTTCATCTCCTTGTTCTTCTGGAACCACAGCTTGGATCAATTCAGACAAATAAAAACCACTGCGAATACTGGTGAGTTGTTTTTTGAGACTCTGAAAGTGATGAATCGTTTCGACTTGATTAAGAATTTGAGGATTACCTCCCCTACTAGCTTCGTATCGAATTTCGTTTAATGTGTCGAGATGTGAACTTTTTCGAGAAGTACTTCTTCTAGCACCACGAGCGATAAAGGTAACTATACCTCGATCTCTTGTAAAAACTTTAACAAACTTATCGGCTTCACTAACTTTGTGTTGTCTAAGAATGATACCAATCCCTTTCTGAAAACTAGACATAGCTAGTTATTCTAAAACGATCTCTTGATCTTTGGTGATCTCGTAAGTAAATGGTTTCCCATCGAGACTGATTGAATGCTTGATTTGGTTTACGCCAGCCTGTTTTTGAATCATCATGCGGTATGGACTTAAATTCAAGACAGGAAGTTCGTATTCAAAAACTAATTTACTTGATGATTCAGGCCTCATGGTAAAGAAGGCTTCAAAGACGGTTTTGTCTAAATCTTCAAAGGTCTGTTCTTTTACTTCTGAGCCTACAACACGTTTTAAGACACTTCCCTTTGGCACATATAAACGTACGTAGTCGCGATAAACTCCATTTAGACACAACTGGCCTGCTTCGAGATTACAGTTACTACCCTTCTGAGGATTGGTGTAGGTAATAGAGACTTTCTTTAAGTACTTGTCGCCATCCTGGGTAATTTCTTGTTCAATTTCGCGTTTGATAAACACATCTGATTTGGCACCACCAAAGTTAGCATCAGATAAATGAAGATAATCGAATTCATAAGGTCTGATTCTGCCCGCAGCATTAAAGCTCTCTGAGGCTGTTTGCATTTTCTCGTCAAAGAAGTAGAACAGCAGATGCTTTTGATTGATAGCCTCTAAGCCAAGTTGAAGGAATTGAGGCCATTTGCTCTTTGGACTACCCATCATATTAGCCAACATGGAATGCATGAGGGGGCCTAAGACCGCTTTTCGATCTGGACGAACACCAGCGACTGGTTTGGTAATCATGTCTTCGAGAACATAAACAACTTGGGGACAATCACACCGCTTATCAATCTCGGCTGAAAAATTACCCCAACCGCCTACTCCAATGGGACCTAACAATTTTAAGATTCTGACTGGTACTTCTGTATCAAGAGCGATAATTCCATCGATCTTAGTCACACCAGGAACGTCATAGTAATACTTGGTGAAGGTATCCATGGAAACTTTGAAGTCTGGTGAAAAGTTCATATTTCGTAAATACCAACGAGATTCATTTAGGTACTTTTTGATCGGGTCTGGAGGGGTGACATTTTTAGTAAATCTGGAATCAATGTCATAGATATTATAAGAACCAAGAGGTTCAATTTTGCCCTTACTTACTCTTAAAAAGGCGTAAGCTGTCATAAAACCTCCAGTTGGCCTAAGCTCGCCATCATTTTGGAATAAGAGCATGTATGTTTTGGGGGCTGAGTCTCCAAGTAATTCTGGGAGAATGCTGATTAGCGGTTTGGCTTGCGTCATCACCGAGTAAGCAGAGTCAACCGCTGCTTGAAGTTGAATTATTTTGCTCCTTACTGATTTACCTGCGAAAGTTTCTGGATATCTATTTGGATCAATAGAATTTATTTGTTCACGGGCAACACTAACTTTGGTACTGACTGAGTCTAGTTGAGGAAGTATTTTGTCCAAAGTTTTGACGATGAAGACAATTCGATCTTCGATTGACTTTACCTCTACCTGAGTATTGGCATCTGTTTTGAATCCTAAAAGATCTGAATAAGGTTCAATGGCAATAATCATCTCTGAGGCAGCATCGACTCCTGCAAGAGCTGCGGTCATCACTGACTGTGAATCGTTAAAATAGGCACTGGCAAAAGGGATAGACTTTAGAAAAGAAGCCTGTTTGGTTTTTGCTTGTAAGGAGTTGACCTGTTCTTTAAGTGTGGCAATACTTGTCTTTGCTGTGATTAAATCTTGTGACTGAAGGGCGGCAACTACAGCTGAGGCAGTATTAGCAGCTTCTCGACTTGGTGTTTCGAGAGTTTTGGCAAGATTATAGAAATAAAATCCGGCTGTACCCACCAATACAACTAAGATCAATAAAATTCCGCCAACGATCTTTAATACGGGTGAGGCACTTTTTTTGTTTGTAACCACAACTTCTTGCGAAGTAGAAGAGGATGTAGCGTTATTTGTCTTGGCAGCGTTGAGAGGTTTTAGTGGTTTGGCGAGCTTGTTATGATCCATCAGTACTCTAGTTTACCATTTACTGATCATGGCCAGCGGAGTCCTAAAAATAATCTTAAAATCTTCGAGTATTGACCGCTTAGAAGCGTAAGTGGCATCTATACTAACTCGTTTGTCCCAGGGAATATCGTTTCGCCCCGAAACTTGCCATGGTCCGGTTAGTCCTGGTTTTACGGTTAAACTTTTTTGAATCATATCTGCAATATGATCACCATATCGACCGACTGCGTCCTCAATTTCAATATCTCGAAGTGGTCGTGGACCTACCAAACTCATGTCTCCCATGAGAATATTGAAGACTTGAGGAAACTCATCGACTGAAGTTTGGCGTAGAACTTTTCCTAATCTGGTGATGCGAGGATCCTCATCTAAGGTTAATTTCCAACTACCCTGTTTAAACTTTTCGTGAAGCTTTGGGTTTTTCTTCCAGTAGGCATCTGCATCAACAATCATGGTTCGAAATTTAAGAATTCTGAAAATCTTTCCTCCCCTACCCACTCTCTTTTGGGCAAAAAAGACTCCACCTGGTGAATCCAATTTAATTAAAATTGGAATGATGATCCAAATTGGCAAAAACAGAATAATTAATGTAGTTGAGAAGCAGATATCGATTAATCTTTTGATGAAGGTATAAACCATATTAGAGATACTTTTCTAGATTTAAGTCTTTAAGTTTGGCGACGATTTCTTTAACTTTCTGTGATTTTTCCAGTGGGGTGATAAGAATAATATCACCGGTATCAATAACAGCCATATTTTCAACCCCAGCCAAAACAATTGGATGAGAATTGGTAGCAATAAGGTTTCCTTTGCTATCAACTTGTATTACTCTTTGTTTGTCTCCGACGATAACATTGCCATCCTGATCTTTATCTCTGACTTTAAAAACAGATAACCAACTACCGATATCATTCCAAGTGTCCTCAAGCATGACTACGGTTAACTTATCCCAAGCTTTCTCAAGAATTGTAAATTCGTAATCTGTTCTTTGGATTTTCTGATAATGTTCCAAAAGTCTAGTTTTTTCTAGCCTTGATGGTAAAGACAAATCGGCTTTAATGTCTAGAAGAATGGTGTAAGTTTCAAGGTGGTGAGTTTTAATTAGTTCAAGTAAAACTTCTGCTTTGATAGTAAAACCAAAACAGTGCCAAAAATACTCTCCAGTTGCCAAATATTTTTGAGCGGTTTCTAAATCTGGTTTTTCATGAAATGAATTTACTTTGTATGAACTAGTGGTTTCGAAATCAAGTCGAGAGCTTTTGACAACTTTAACGTAACCATAGCCAGTATTTGGATAAGAGGGGTTGACACCGTATATAACAATGCCGTTATCTTGATCTACAATCTGTGCCGCTTGTTTCAGAGTAGAAGCATGTTTTTGATCATCTTTGATATAGTCATCAGAAGCAATAAAATGCAAGATAGCCAAAGGGTCTAATAAGTGAATATAAGTTGCAGCGAAACCAAAGGCAGCAGTTGTTCCTGCTTGCATGGGTTCGCCAATAAAATGGTCTTCAGGAAAGTTGGGAATATATTTAGGCAAGTGTCCGGCAAAATGATCTGGGGCGACAATGAAGACTTTATCTGGTGTTGTGATCAAACAAGCACGTTTGTATGATTGTTGAAGAAAATTACCAGTCCCAACCAAACTTAAAAATTGCTTGGGTACAGCTTTACGACTTAGTGGCCACAACCTAGTCCCTGTGCCGCCTGCTACGATGACAACGTATTGATTTCTTGGTGTCTGCGCCATGCTGATAACACTTTAGCACGAAATTCTTTATGAAAATTTTCTTGACTAAAATTTCGCGCGTGACTAACGATTTGATCATGACTAAGATGAAGTAATTCAAACTTGTTGATGGCCTTATTTAAAGAAGAAGTAGTCTGTTGATTAAAAAAAACACCACTGACAGCTTCTTTGACAGTCTCGAGAGCCCCTCCAGCCTTATAGGCAATGACAGGGCATCCACAAGCCATAGCTTCAAGGGGGACTAAGCCAAAATCTTCATGCGCACTAAAAACTAATGCTTTTGATTCTTGATAGAGTTGATGCAATCGCTCATCCGATACAATTTCTAAAAAAGTAATGTTTGACTTGGCAATTCTTCTTAATGAGGTGATCAGGTGACCAGTTCCAACCATGACAAGCTTTTTACCCGACAGATTAAATGCTTTTACTACCATTTGCGGTTTTTTGTACCCCACCATTCTACTTACATATAAATACTGATCGTTTCTTTTTATACTTTCACTTTCAAAGAATTTTTGTTCTATGCCAGGATAGACTACTTCACTGTCTCTTTGATAATACTTCTTAATTCGATTTTTGACTTCATTCGAAATACCTATGTAAACATCTGGTCTAGCAGAATCAATTAAGTCTAATTTCTTTAATTTTCTAGCGATAAATTTTTTAATCGACGAAAAACTTCCACCTAGGTATTCCTCATATCCACTCCAATAATACCTAGTTGGTGTCAGACAATAACAAAGATGAAGTGTTTGAGGAATTGTAAGAATAGATTTTGCTTCAGCACTAGTTACCGAAATTACAACATCGTACTGCTTAAAATTAAATTGCTCAAACGCCAGGCTAGCAAAAGGGGCTAATAATTCATGACGTGATTGAAGATACTTAAATTTATTAAAAAATGTCGGAATAACTTTGAAAACATTTGCCCAAGCTGAACTACTTGGCTGATGAACAAGGGTATAAAGAGGCGCTTCGGGGAAGACTTGATGGATTTGCAAAAGTAATCTTTCTGCTCCACCCCATTTGTTAACTCGATCGTAAACTAAAGCAACTTTAGGTTCCTTAAAACTCACTATTAAAGCAGTGATTGATAAACCTTTAATGTCTGCTTTGCCATGCTTTTCCAGCTAAATTTTTTGGCGTGCTTATACCCTTTTAGAATTAATGAGTCAACCAGACTGCGATCTGAAAAAACTAAACTAATTGCCTCAAGGAGTGAATTCAGATCATGAGGTGAGAAATACAAAGCTGCGTCTTGATAGATTTCAGGCAAACAAGAGGTATTACTGGATAAAACAGGAGTCCCGATCGACATAGCCTCTAAGCCTGTTAACCCGAAACCCTCTATCAAGGACGGTTGAACTAGAGCTAGAGATTGTTTATAAATCGCTGAGAGGTCTTGGTCTGGGACAAAACCAAGCACCTTAATTAAGGAATTTGTTGGAAGCTTGTTGGCAAAACTATTTCTGGCGCCAATGATAACAAGTTCGAGTTGATGTTTGTGACTAGTATTAAATGCTTCAACTGCTTTGATTAAGAAAGGCACGTTCTTGTGAGGATAGAGGTTGCCAGTGTAGAGGAGAAATGGTTTGTTAAGTGAGTATTTTTTTAGAATTACTTGAGGATCAGGATCATCTGAAGTATCTTTGAGATCACCTGAAGCAGCTTCGTAGGTGACAGTTACCTTATCTGTGCGAAGTTTAAAATTGGAACAAAGATACTCTTTCCAATAATTCGAGGGGGTAATGATGTGCGCAGACCGATTGATATTCCAACGTATAAGATTCTCATAAACTATGTGTTTAAAAAAGTATATTGGTGCTGGTAGAGTTGAGGTTTGTGGCCCGATCGATTTTGATTTAATTAAATCATGAATGGTGAGAACAAGTTTCTTTTGATATAGAACCGGTGCATTGAAATGTGGGACGTGCAAAAGATCCAAATTCTGTGAATTAAAGTGACTTAAATTTGTTAATTGTTCAGCAAACCCATAAACTGGGGTATTCAATTCATGGTACGAAAAATTTTCACTACCGGAAATATCATCAAGAATTTCCTTAGGTCCAAATACTACATATTCGTTTCTTTTATCAATTTTGGTTAACTCGCAGACCAAATTCTGAACATACCTTCCTATCCCCGTATGCTTTACACCATATAACCTGGCATCAATACCAATTTTAGCCATGATAGGTATAAATGATTTTTTTAACCCTTATAAACTCTAATAGTTTTATGCCTGAATTAACTATTTTTCCAATAATCCTTGGATACTT
>CAZBFU010000003.1:4442-20329 GCA_964491365.1 uncultured Pseudomonadales bacterium | reverse complement strand
ATGAACCCGCTGCAACTGGAATGGAATGGACTCTGTTTAGTTTATTGAATCCCAAATAATAGCCATTAAAAAAATTACTGTGTGGAAATAAGGTTCTGATCTTGGAAAAATGACAAAAGGCATTCCAAGGTGTAGGCAATCCTCGATGATTGTCATAGTCAAGCTTGCCGTCCGCAGTGACCAACTTAATCGTTACCGCACCAACCTTAGGGTGATTTTTTAGAAACTTTAAGGGTTTAACTAGCGAGTACTTTTTGATAACAGTATCAGAATTTAGAAACAGATAATGCAATGCACTCACTTTCTTGACTGCGACATTATTTGCTGCCGCAAAACCTAAATTCTCCGGACTTTTTATCAAAATAACTTCTGGAAATTCTTCTTCAACCATGGAAACACTATCGTCGCTACTATTATTGTCAATAACAACAATTTCACATCCCCCATTTGGTTTAGCTGCTTTTCTTATTGAATTCAGACAATCAAAAAGCAACTTTCTGGTGTTGTAGCTGACAATGATTATGGCAAGTTGTGGAACTTTCATGTTTAGATAAGTGAACGATAGATATTGCTTAAATCTAAAGCTATTTTCTTGTAATCATAATTTTGTTTGACAAAATCATAGGCATTTTGTGCTAGTTTTGCTGATTTCTCTGGTTTAGTTAGGAGATTAATGATTGCTTTGGCCATTGCTGGGTAGTGATCTTTAATTAAGACATGGATATTATCACGAACAGCTAAGCCGCTTACGCCTACTGAAGTAGAAATAATAGGAAGTTTACTAGCCATAGCGCCCAAGACCTTTAGTCTAGTACCTCCAGGACCCCAAATTGGCGTTACAAGAACAGAGGCATCGTGATAGGCACTGACGATGGACTGCGAGTCATCTTCAGCTAACTTTTCGATGAAAATATCTTTACTGTTATAAGCCATTAGTGATTCTGGTTGGTGTTGACCAATAATATGTAGCTTAACGTTAGGAATGTGTTTCTTTACTATTGGATATATCTCGTCGATGAGAATTTTAGCGGCTTCAGTATTCTGCAACCAAGTAAAATTACCGACAAACAAAAGAGTAGGACATTTATCATTAAATTGAGTCTTCGGTTTAAAAAGCTCCATATTGACTCCATTCGGAACGATATCTACCGACAAATTAGGTTCAACTGCGAGCATTTCCTCTTTGTCTTGTTCACTAACGGCAATGACTTTGTCTGCTAATCTCCAATAGTGTCTCTCCCAAAATTTAAGCTTCGCTACATCAATTGAAAGAAGCGGTCTTAAAAGTGGATGGGCAGTATGGTAAACATAATGCTCATAGACTTTGTACTCTATAGTTTGGTCGACAAGAACGATGGGGATATTGGTTTTGGGGATATGAGGCATCGCATAAAAAGTTTCTGCGTGTATGAGGTCATACTCACCACTAATAAGCTCTTCCTCTATTGCTTTTTTTGCTGCCTGTGAAAAATTCCTAACAACCAAGAATGGGTTGAGTGAGAAACCTGTTTTAAGGATATTTGAAAGCATCCAAGGTTTTGCAGGCCGATCGAATACTTTCACCTTTGTGCAAAAATTTTCTTCTAAGATTTTGACATACTTTTCTTCATGGTGATGTTTGATGAGAGAGAATAGAGTAATATCGTGATCTTTTTTGAGATGTTTAAGTAAGTTTTGGGTGCGAATTTGACCACCAGACGAGTCGGGATATGGCAGATATGGAGTCAGCATCAAGATCTTCATAGTGGCTTGGTCAAATCTAGAATGAGATATCTATCGTTTGCTTCGATTGTCTGGTATTGCTTGAGCAATCGATTGGCTTCGTCGTCATAGTTCACACTTACATAAATTGAGGCACCTTGTTTTTGCAGTAAGGTAATGTCTCCCCCAATTGTCCAGCCATGGCGATTAGTGTGGTACAAAAAGGCTGGATCGCCCATATATGGTGCTACGACTAAACTATCCTTTGGTGTTAATTCATCTACTCTCTTACCTGCTTGGATAATCTCCCAACGATTAACATTAAAGTAACCTCTGACTTCAAACCAACCAAAACTTACCATCAAGACAGATAAGACACCTACTAAGAATAAGTTCGATAACAACTGGCCAAATGATCGGCTGCGAGATATTTGATAAAGACCACCAATAGCAGCCAAGGCAATGCCTATTGGCACAATCGGTAACTGGTAATAATCGTGAGTCACATTACCTTTGGCAAAAATAGTGATATAGGCGAGAATTGAAATCAACCAAACGAGCAGAAATTTACCTGCTTTTGATCTGGTTGAAGCAAAAACTCCGAGCATAAAGAGAACAAAACCACCGGTGGCAAATATTAACTTGTTGAATCTTTCAAAAATAATCCATCGAAAGAAGGCGCCAGTGAACCTAATATTGCCACCATTAAGCAACCATTGGGAGGCAAACTGACCTTCGGGGTGTAAGGAAACATGGTAACGCCATAACACTAAGGGAATAGTGCTTACAATTAAACCGAGCAAATTTAAAGGTTTAAAGAACCCCCATCGCAAATTGATTACTTGCCAATAAACAATTGGAAGATAAATAAACACAGCATATGGTTTGATCAGTGTAGCTAGGGCGATAGCTAATATGTACAAAAATTGGAATAATAATGATTTTCTGGTGACGTATAAATGGTTAAAGTACAAAGCGATAATTGAAAATGAGACAAACGAAGGATCGGGCATGAAGACTCGAGAATAATACGCCTGATAAGGATTGAAGGTATAAAGCAAAAGCGTAAAAATAGCCACGATAGGGTGAAACAAAGATCTCATCAATAAATAAAGGGCTAAGGCGCCAAAAGTAGAAACAACAATACTGACCATACGACCCAACCATTCATGAACACCAAATTGCTGATAAAGCAGAGCAACGGTCGCGTTGTAAAGAGGAAATTCGTTGATAAAATAACGGTTGGGATTTGGCAGCTGATTCTGAGATAAAGCTAGTAGAGAATCAGATTGTGGATATAAAAGATTGATACCGTCCTTGTAAAAATTTCTAGCCACTGAGGCTGTGTCGGCTTGACGATATGAATGCCAATCAGCCAAAGGATAGTCTAGCCGGTAGGTTCGCAGGCTAAAAAATACTAACAACAAAACTAGGGCAATTAATCCTTCAATTATTTTGTATTTCATGAGGCTGAAGCGAAAGCTAACCCTAAGTAACTCCAAAAAATAATAGCAATCTTGCTAGCGGCAAAGACATCTAAGAAAAGAGCAGAAACACACATGACGACAATAATACCTACGGCAGATCTGGAAATTACGGCATCAAGTTTGTTCTTTGAGTTAATCCTCTTTATCACTCCCCTTGCCAACGCAACCAAAAGAGACAAGAAGGCAATTAAGCCTAAGAGGCCAACCTCTCCTAAAGCACGAAGATAATCATTATCAGTGGCTAGAGATATTGAAGAATAACCTGTTCCCAAGAAGGGGTTTTTGTAAAAGGCACGCATGGCTCGTGGCCACTCGACATCAAAACGAATTGAGGTTGAACGATCCTGTTGGATGGGTCTTGCTACTTCCTGAGCATAAATAGGTCTAATGATTGAAGATTCAAGTTTTAGTTCGACTACTTTTAATAAATTAAATATTCTGGCAGTTAGATTAGGACTCAAAGCAACACTGGCAACGACAAGTCCACCAAAAATCAAACTTAATTTAGGTTTCTTGTGCAGCAGCGGGGTTAATAGAGCTGCTAAGGTTAAACCAAAATACCCGATACGTGAACCTGCTTGGACAAATAGCCACAACAGTAAGACAAAACTGACTAGGGTTACGACTCTGGCTTTATTACTTGTAACCACACAAAACCATGAAATGAGTACAACCAGAATCATAGCGAGATAAATAGCCAGATCGTAATGACCACTAAAAGTACTAGCTAATTGGACCCCAGGTCTCATCGTAAGAGCAACCCCTTTTGAAAATTCTTCATTCATAGTCGAGATTACAGGAAAATTAAGGTAAAGCTGGCCGAGCCCAAACAAAAAAACACCCAGAGGTGGGAGTAGAAATAATTGCATTAAAAATCGACGATTCAAAAGGTTTGAATAGGCAACGAAATAGACTAAATAAAACACGCATATGTATTCAAACCTTCTAATTAAATGTAAGAGTGAAATAAGTGGTGATACTGAGTGGGTAACAAAATTGGCACTATACAAAGAAACCAAACCGACAATAAAAAAAGTAACTACTGGAAGCATGAGTGGTAGTTTCGGTTTGGCTTTTGCAAAGACTAAGTGAATACAAAAAACTATAAATGAAAAACCGATGAGAAAATCTTCTGTTCGGATAGCTACATAAGTACCAGAGACATTAAAGGAGGGAAACTTGGGATACAAAGGAATAAAAATAAGAATAGCTGCGACAAGATACTTAAGCAGTGAGCCTGATAGCCTCCCAATATGTGTGGCGAGCTCGTTCATCACGCTTGATTATCCCAAAAAACAGCCATCTGAGCAATGAACCAATTTGGATTATCTTTTTCGCGAACATAAACTCAATTTTTGACTTATGTTTTTGATAAAAATAGAGTATACCTTTTACCTCCGAAACTAAGGCTGAGCCTTTGGTGCCGGATGCGCCTCCTAAATGAACAAGACTGTGGCGATGATCAAAGTAACCATAAAGTTTTTCTAATGCTAAACGATACTCAAACTCCAATTCTTCAACATACATGAAAATATTTTCATCAAACCCTCCAACTTGTAAATAATTCTTCTTTGGAATTAATAAAAATGCCCCTGTAAGCCAATTTGGCTGGTATTTAGATAGATCGAGAAGGTTCAGGTGAGGATGAAAGGAAGTTGTAAGCTGATTTAAAACTGGTAAATCGTCTAAACCAAACTGCCAAAGAGCTAGATTGAAAAGAGTAAGAAAACTACCTCCGGAATTTTGAATTGTTAAATCTTTGTTTAACAATCTAACACTAGCAAAACCGAATGGTTTGCTCCTATATGTTTCGAGTAAAGGAGAAACACAATCTTCGATAAAAACAGTGTCTGTGTTGAGTAGTAAGACAAATTCTCCTTTTGCGTGTTTTACACCCAAGTTATTCCCTTTGCCAAAACCTAAATTGGTATTTGACTTGATGATCTTGAGATTTTTAAGTTTGAGAGAGTTAATTTTTGTGATTGTGTCATCAGTACTATTGTTATCAACAACAATAGTTTCAAAATCACATTTTACATATTGATAAAGACTTTTAAGACAGTTAACAGTGAGATCAGAAGTATTGAATGAAACTAAAATTACACTAACACTTTGGTCACTCATGTGCGGTCAAAAAGACTATGTTTGAAATTTTTCAAAACTAGGAAGATTAAAGGGAATATCAATGTCCAGATGATTAATCTGTGTTTAAGGCTAGATTGGTTTGGCTTTAAGGTAATTTTGTTTAAATAGTTTTTACCTTGAAAAGTCATCACATTTGAGAGTCGATCAGATTCTGTTTTCAGGACTGGTGCTTTATCTGGTTCCCAGCCATTGATAAAAAGAGATTCTCTAAATGGGTGAACAACTTCTTCTAGATAGTAACTCTTTAACTGGTCTCGAACTAATATCTGAGCTTCTTCAGGTGGATAATTCAATCTAAATGAAAAAAAAGAGAAAATACCAAGGTTACTTGAATATTGCCTCTCTAGTTCGTCCATGAGATCGCCTCTTCGTAAATCTGTGTAATATGCTTTCTGTTGTGGGTTTTGCCAAGTATCCCCTGGTTCATCTGATAGAGCACCACCAGGCACAACTGGTAGATGAGGGTGAGGCATAAAAAGATAGACTAGTCCCAAAAGATAAATGGCGATTAGTAAAAATAAACCAGTTTTTTTCATTGAAATAATCTAGCTCTACCTAGACGGTAATTTAGAGTCGACTCTCTTTGTCCGATGACTTTGGCTGGCACTCCACCGACGATAGTTTTCTCGGGTACATCTTTGGTGACAACTGCGCCAGCAGCCACCACACTTCCTTTTCCTAAGGTAACTCCTGGCAAAATGATGGCTCTTGGTCCAATAAAACAATAATCGTGTATGTGGACACTTTCCTCCCGAGCTTCCCATTTTGGGTGGGAAAGATCGTGCTCTGAGTTAAAGATCATTACTTGCGAAGCGATGTCTACGTGAGATCCGATAATAAGCTTAGCCCGACCATCAAGAAAAGCACCATCACCCACAATAGTGTCTTCTCCGATTGAAATATTTTTAGGTTGGTAAAAACGTGCTCCCATATGAATCGTACTTCCCTTGCCAATCTTGATCCCTGCAATTTTATAGACAATTTTTCTTAGTGAGTGAAGGGGTAGGTATCCTAAGATAGTTAAAATGAAAAGTTTAAAATCTAACAGAATATTTTGAATTCTCACGATTACTTTATGAGTACTTTGAGATAGAGTAAGTCTATCCCCATCTTTGTCGTTGAAATACACTCCATTCGAATCTAGGTTTAAATTTGCCACACGCATGGGTTTATTGTAACAAAAGTCGTTACAATCGATGAAATATCTCTAGTATTTGATGAGCGGAATCATCCCATGAAAATCTTTTGATGTTCTGTTTACCTAATTCAATACAATTTTCTAATTGAGTTTCTGTCAGGTTAAAGAAGTTATCGATAGCAGTAGTGATAGATTTAACTTCTAAAGGATTCTCAATATAAATTCCAGATTCTCCGACAACTTCAGGTAAGGAACTAGTTCTACTAACGATCACAGGCACCCCACAGGCTTGCGCTTCAATCGGAGGCATGCCAAATCCTTCATAAAGACTTGGCAAGATATAAGCCTTTGCACCTCTAATAAGAGCTGGTAAGTCTTCAGTTGGAACGAATCCAGTAAAAATTACCCGATCTTCTAATTTCAGTTGAGTTACCCTGGTGAAGAGTTGGTCATAAAGCCAACCCTTTTTGCCCCCAATTACTAATTTGATTTTTTTATTCTTTATTCTTGAAAAACCTTCTACTAGTTTCACTAAGTTCTTTCTTGGTTGAAGCGTACCAACATATAGAAGATATTCACCTTTGATACTGAATTTCTCTTTAACTGCATCTACCCGATGTGGATTTATTTTGGTGTGATAACTGTCTTTATCGTATCCAGGATAGATCACACTTACTTTATTCTCAGGTACTTTATAAAGACTAATAATTTCTTTTTTACTAAACTGGGAAATAGTTAAAATATGCTTTGCTTTATGAACTGATAGTGGTGTCCATCTTTTAAGCTGGTTGATGTCATATTTGGTAAAAAAATCAGTTCCATACCTCTCGTATGCTAAGTCCATTAAATAAATAACCGAAGGAATGGTGGTAAAAAGCGGAGTGTAGTGAGATGGAGAAAAGACTAAATCAGGTTTTGGTTTTCCAAATAATAATCTTTTTGTTAAACCAGTAATCACCCAAAGTTTAGATGGTCCAAAACTTTCATATGTAAGTTTGGTAGACGGTTTTGGCAAATCTGGTAAGGGGCGATTTTTACTGAAGGCAATTATTTGGTCAGTAATGGGAAGTTTTTCGACTAGAGAATTGAAAATGGCGTAGGCGACTTGATTAACCCCAACTCGTTGAGGAATATTAGCTTCATTGATATCTATAGCTATCTTCATATACTTTTTAGTACTTTCTCATAGACAGCGTGAGTAAGTTTAGCAGCTTCCTCCCAACTGTATAACGAGGCTCTTTTTAAACCTTTTTCAATATATTCATCTCGACTTTCTAAGGCTTTCTCGATTCCTTGGGCAATATCCTCTATTGAATTCGGATCTACTAAAACTCCAGCTCTACCGATTACTTCTGGCATTGAAGAGACATTTGATCCTACTACAGCAGTGCCACACGCCATAGCTTCAAGATGTGTTAACGAGAATCCTTCATAGAGACTGACCAAGACATATGCAAGGCTACCACTAAAAAGCGCTGGTAAATCTGCATCTGGGACAAAACCCAATAATTTCACATCGGTAGTAGGTTGGATGCCTTCTCCCCATCCTGTCTTCCCAGCAATTACTAATTTGAGTTGTGGAAATTTAGTTTTAAGTTTCTTAAATGCTTTGATAAGTTTTACCTGATTTTTTCTAGGCTCTAAAGTTGAAAGTGAAAAAATATAATCTCCAGTAATTGAGTATTTTCGCAAAATTGTATCTATGATAAATGGTGGTTGTGGTTTGAAAAAACCATCAACTCCTTCGGGAACAACCGTAATTCTCTCTTGTTTTATCCTTAGTACTGATTCTAAATCTGATTTAGTAGAGTCAGAAACAGAAATAATCGCATCAGACTCTTTGTTAACCCACGCCAGTCTCTTTCGGTGTGTGGACCTAATCGAAGAAGTTGTCGTTTGTGGAAAGATAAAAGGAATTAAATCGTGAACAGTGGTAACTTTGGGATATTTACTTGGTGGTTCTGCCCAATCTGAAGTATGAATAATATCAGGATTTGCTAGAAATTTATCGGGACTAAACAGATGAAATGAATTCCAAAGTAAACCAGTTATTTTTGGCGGTATTGGCATGATTACGTGTGATACATTGTCATGACCCTTTAGAAAACTGTGAAGGATTTTTTGTGATCTCAATGAACCTCCGAACAAAATAAAGTGGTCTTTAGGATACAAAACAACTAATCTTTCGACTAAATTTCTAGTATAGGTTGAAACACCTGTACCATATACGATTTGAGAAATGTCTATAGCGATTTTCATTTACTCTCATAAATATCATATAACCCCGCTGATCCCGTTACCAATCGTGTTTGCTTAAGGTAACCAATTATTGCTTCATTGTTTACTTGTGTGTGAAAGTAAACAGGCGATGATGGAGAAATTTGAATATATGCTAATAATTTACCCAGCAACACTTTGTTCGTGAGGAAATTTTCTGTTGGTGGCAAATAAAAGTAACCTGGTGGGGTTTTGTTTGTAAAGGCAAGTAGATCTGAATCGGGACCAATAATCGTAGCAAACTGCGATTTTTGTTGTAAAAGAGTATTTTGCAAACTTACTCTAGATGGATTATCAACTTTATGTTTTGTAATTGAAAAACCTGCGAATACTAATAATAAAATACATGAAGTAAAAGCTCCATAAGTCAAGGTTTTGTAACCAAATGGACTATCCGTTGATAATAGTAAAAGAATAAACAATGCTGGAAGAAGAGAAGTAATCTCAAAAAAAGGAGCTCCTGATAAACCAAAGAAAAAAGCAATGATAAAAATTCGTAGTCTTTGAGGGTGAGCATGATTTAACAACCAAAAAAATAAAAGGGTAATCGATAAAATAGTAGCTTCTATAAATGTAGGTATCTTTGTGTGATGAAGGAAAAATTCATAATTCATTTTCAACACCAGATTTACAAAGTCATTGATGATATTTAATTTTTGTAAATAATAAACAAGTAAAGTTAGTGGTAATAGAAATCCGATCCAATAATGTCGAGTTGGTATAAATTTTAGATAAAGATACAAAAAGGGCAGGGCAACAATTAGCGAGGGAGTTAGAAGTAACCCCATGCACGATAATAAACCTAAAACCAACCACGAGATAACTCGCTTCGTATAAATTAAATAAGCACTAATGCTGATACATAAAAGGGTAAAGTGGGTAAACGTAGGCTTATCTAGCCCGAACCATAGCGATAATGAAACCCAAACTAGTAAGAAGAATCTTGGTACAGGTTTCTTGTTTTTTAGAAGAGTTAGATATAAGAATATGTCAGTAAGGGCTACCACAATGACAAAAAGAATTCTTAAGCTATCAGGGTTGGTTGCAATAAGTTGTGGAATTCTAAGTGGTCCTTGTGTAAGGATCGGAGTATTTGAATTCACCAGTTCTAAATAAGGTATAAAACCTTGTGAAGATAAATAAGGATAAAGAGAGAATTCTACAGGAATACTCAGAATTGATTTGTAGACTAAAAGCGAGTGTAAGAGAATCAGAATCCAAGTCATGATGTGTATTCTATGGCACAGCGTACTCAAAAACAAAACCTACTCCAGGAAAATTATGTGTCTTGATATTAACAAATCCAGCATTAGTTAACCAAACACGTCCTTCTCTATTTGGATTCGTCAAATCGCTCAGATAATCTAGATAAAAGACTGAATTTTTTTTCTCAACCGCACTTGTTAATTCAGATTCTAAGTCGTTTTTTATTTTACCTAATGTTTTTTGAGTAAATAAATAGTTTTGGTCTGGGGCATATATTTTTAGAGGGGCGAATGCTTCAGGGAAGTTAATGATCGTAAGACTATCAGGTCTATTTATAAGCGCAGCTGCACCACGCCACTGTTCACGTTGGAAAAAAGGATTTTGATAATACGCAAATAAAGCAATTACAAAAACTAAAGACACACAAACTAGATTAAGATGCATAATTTTACCGTCTAAAAAAGTAACTGCTTCTGCGAAAATAATGGCATACGCTGGAACTAAGAATAAAAACCTCCAATACCCCATCATTGGGGTAAATAGACTAAAGATACAGGCAATCAGTATAGGTATATAGAAATAGTAGATAGATACTTTGGATTCTTTGATATGCCAACTAATTAATGAAGAAAGAGCAAAATAAAGAATTATTCCTACGACCAAAACTAGATACAGGTCTTTGTGGGCAAGAGAGGTTCGACCAATAGTAAACTTTGCGAAGATTAGTCCTAACGATTTTATATCTAAGATACCGCTAAGATTTCCCCAAGTTGGCAAGTTTAATCTCAGTGTATGAGCGCTGGATAGTTGAGAAACTAAAATTGGTAACCAAAGTACAAGTGGTAAATAAGAAACGATAACATGTTTGGCTACCTTAATAAGCAAATTTCGATGTTGGAAGGCAAGATACACTAATTGACTAATAGTATTAAATACACTCCCATAAAAAGTGAATACATTAATAAAAGATAAAAGTGAGTATATTTTTAAACTTTTATTATTACCCCGTAGGTAATTCATAAGATATATCCATGTAGCTAGAGATAGAAAAGTGTTAAGTCCATACATTCGTAATTCTTGAGAATAATAAACGTGTAGTGGATTGATGGCAACAAAAAATGCGGCTATAAGCGCCGTTTGATGGTGTTTTGTGCCTACAATCTGCTTGGTAAATTTATAAGTAAGAAATATAGTTGCAACACCAATAAGGACTCCAGGTAATCTTAGTAAAACTTCGTTATTACCAAAAACAATTGTTTCAGCTTTTAGCAATAAATAATACAAAGGTGGATGAAAGTCTCCCCTGAGATGATTTATAAAATCTTGCCAATTACTTTTAGCAATTACCAAACTTGCAGCTTCGTCTAACCAAAGAGATTGATTTAAATTCACTACTCTAACCAAGAACCCAAGAACTAGGATGATTGCCAGAATCATTTAATGATAATTATATACTTTTGTTTTATTTTTAACGTAAAGACTTAGGTGGTAGAGAGCTTGTAAGTACGATAAAAACAACCCGTGATAACCATCAAGGAATCCTTGCTTGTATAGGAATCGTCTTAGAAAATCCACTAACCCTGAAAATGGACTACTTTTTAGATGATACCTAGATGCTTTACTTGAGTAGTTATTCATTTTTGAAATAAACTCCTCCACAGTTTTGTAGTTTAAGTGAAATAGTGGATGTGTTAACTTACCTACTTTTTCTGTCGTTACATATTCTTCATGGATTCCTCCAACCCATTTTCCACTACCCTTTTTGTACAACCAAATATGAGTATCATCGTTAGGCCCCCAATTAGTGTGCAATATATTTTTATTCCAGATTTGATTTACCCGTTTGATTTTAAAGGCGCTATATTTGTTTTCTTTTATAACTTTGGTAATTTCATCTGCCAATTCCTGACTAATAGTTACATCAGCTTCGATAGAAAGTATCCATTCATGTTGTGCATAATTGTCAGCAAGATTTCTTGTTGTAGCAAAATCCTCAAATTTAATTATTTCGATTTTACATCCAAAATCTTTGGCGATCTTTTCTGTATTATCGTTAGAATTTTTATCTAGGAGAATTAATATCTCGTCAGCAAATTTAGCCGACTTTAAAGTATTAGGTAGATCAACTTCTTCATTTTTGGCTGGAATTACAATACTTATTATTGTTTTAGAGTAGGCCATGTGTATTGATCATACAATGACTTCAAAGTAAACTAGGGCGAATGAAACTAACTGTGATTATTCCGTGTTTTAACGAAGAGAAAACTATTGGGAAGGTTCTAAAAAAAATACAGGAAACTACTGAACCAATCAGAATAAAACAAATTATTGTGGTTGATGATGGTAGTACAGACAAGACTAGTAACATTTTATCGAATCTTAAATTAAAGAATATTATGATTGTTAGACATCGAGTTAATATGGGGAAAGGAGCTGCCATAGCAAGTGCCTTAAAGATAGCTAGTGGTGACATAGTCTTAATTCAAGATGCTGATCTTGAGTACGACCCTGCTGATTGGGGAGAACTTCTTCAGCCAATTATTGATCAAAGAGCGGACGTAGTTTTTGGTTCAAGATTTATAGGAAAAGGACCACATAGGGTGCTATATTTCTGGCACCAAATGGCAAACCAAGCAATTACTTTACTGTCTAATATTTTTACTAATTTAAACTTAAGTGATATAGAAACAGGCTCAAAAGCTTTTACAATAGAGGTGGCAAGACACTTGGACTTGAGAGAGAAAGGATTTGGATTTGAACCAGAATTTACAGCTAAAGTGGCTAAATTAAAATCCAAAGTTTTTGAAGTGGGAGTTAGTTACGCTGGTAGAACTTACGAGGAAGGTAAAAAAATTACCTGGATAGAAGGATTCAAAGCTATATATTGTATTTTTAAATACAATTTACTCTAATGTGGAATTTTCTTAACGAGAATGGCTGGGTTGCCAGCATAAATTGACCACTCTTTTACTTCTCCTTTGACCACTGAGTTGGCTGCAATGACGGCATGATCTCCAATCGTTGATCCTCCAAGGATTATAGAGCCACTACCAACCCAGACTCCTTTACCAATAGTAATTGGCCGTTGAGTAAAGGTTGTTAGACGTTTAATAGATGGTAGTAAGTAGTTATGACCACGGGCTATGACCTGTGTTCCATGGCCAAAAAAACTATAGTCACCTACTGTAATTGTGCCAGTATCATCGTCGCCAGCATTAAAAATAGAGTCATCCAGGCTAACATAGTTACCTAGAATAATATTGTTAGCTCCGTTGTAAACTTTAAACCCTCTTCTATAGGTGACACCTTCCCCGACCTTGCCCACTCCAAGAATGTGATGCAAATAGAATCTATTAAATGATCGAAATATATACTGTTTTAGTCTAAAGAGCATCAAAGTTTATAAATACTAAAAGCAACAGTTTTATTTGGGTACATAATTTCTTTAACTAATCTTTTTTTCAATTCTACAGATGGGGAAAATATATAAAAATAAGGATCTGGAATTACTAAATACTCAAACTTAAACATAGCCTGAAATTCTGCCAAATCAGCACTACTTTTGATAGCAGAAAAGACAAGATTATCTTTAGTCATATAAAATTCTGACTTTCCTAATGAAAATTGCTTAGGTGGAAAATAAAAAGCATCTGGAAGTGTGTTTTGATAAATTCGGAATAATAAATCTTGATTAGAACCTTGCCAAACCATAAGAATGCTAGAGTTCTTATTATCAGTTTGAAACTTAGCTAATTCTTTGAATCCATACTCGAATGAATGAAACGCTTGTACTGGATAAACAAAATGATATTCAATAAAAAATCGACCAACTGAATAAAGTGCTACTAAACAGAATATTGGCAACCATTTAGTTCTTATTTTTGATAGACCTATGGCCGACCATAGCACCAAAACGGGAACCATAGTGACTGCCCTCAATAAGTACCCCCCACCGTCTTTAGTTATTGCTGCGGGGATAGGAGATATGAGTAACCAGAGGGTTAGATACAACTTGAGATGAGGTGAACCAAAACGATAAAAGTGATAAATACCAAGTAATAAAAATGGTAATAAAAATGGATATAAGGTGCCAACGGTATTAGTTGAATGTCTTAGGATAGGATCACCTTTTAAGAACAACCACTCTGGAGAATAAAAGGAAAAATAATTTTTAACAAAGATATCTATGTTTGCAGTGATTTTATTGTAAATAAAAGGTGCAATCTTTAAATCAAGTACTAAGCCTCGTTTTTCATCACTTACTGCATAGGTATTAACGTCGTTAAAGATGATTAAATCCATACCTCTGCTTTTGTGATCAAAAACTTGATAATGCATTGATATTCCTATAATCACAAGAAATGCGACTAATAAAATCCAACTATGAGAAATTATTTTCTTAGCTGAACCTCTAAAACAATAAATAAAAACTAAACTTACAAACAGTGGAGTAATAACGAGAAGAGAAAAGTAAGTGTAACTTGCAAGCATCAGGGGTATTAATGAGATGATGATCGTTTTTGTACTCTTTGCCTTTGATAATAAAGATAATGATAGGGTTGTCAGTATTAAGACAATTTGGATATGGGTATGACCAATACGTGAAAGCAGAAAGTATGAAGGAAGGATGCTAGTTATTAATGCAGATAATAAACCTACTTTGACTCCGACAACATTCTTGCCTAAGTAATAAGCTACTACAACAAATAAACTTCCATAAATGGCTGAGGCAGATCTTATCCCAAACGGATTTAAACCGAAGACCCAGGTAAATGTCATCAACCTTTCATAGAGATGAAGACCTCCTGACTGGATTTGGTGAAACAAAAGATAATGGCCTGCTTCATCCGCATATAACTGGATGAGGTCAAGTCGATAAAGCCTGAGAATGAGTGAAATTATGACTAATAAAATTAGACTAAATGGCTCCAGAATACTTTTAATTTTCATTTAAGGAATTGTTTTGTACTTATGGAGATTTTATTTGTAGAAGGTCTGTCACCTGGTTCATCCTCATAATACACCTGATAATCAGATTGATCATAAAGGAGTCTAAACATTTCAGAACCTTGGATGCTATTACTAATTTGTCTACTACTCCCCCAACTTGCGGCAATTATTGGAGTGTCGTTGATAAACTCTAGATAGGAGCCCATAGGTTTTTCTGGATATTTAGATTGTACAAATTCATAGACTGATTTTGAGATAGATGACCTTCCCACCGAATAATGTCTCATGGAGTTAAGAATTCCCATCGGTATATTTAAAATAAGGAAAAGGAAAATAAACAGGTAAAGATACTTTGTATTTTTGATAATTAACCAAACTAAAACTAAGTCAAAAAATAATAAGGCAACACCTAAAGAAACTGCAAATTTATGACTAGGTAAAAATAAGAATGGTAATAGTGAAATTAAAAAGGCGCTGGCATAAATAATTAGAGAGTAATTAATTTTCTTGATGCTTTTTAATATCAAAAATATGCACATTAGGATGAGAGCTACAATTGGAAAAATAATTACAGGCCAATAGCTGAAATCTGTATAAAATCTATTAATAGGTATTAACAAACTTCCAATGTAATCTAAGAGTAGTTCGGGGGCACCAAGTGACCAAGCGATATACCAAAAAAGAGAATTTAAAGTTGAACCGACTGAAAAACTCCAATTATATGAATCTCCAGTGGCAAGTCCAAAAAAGCTGAAACGTAAGAATAAATAAATCGAAGTAATGATCAAAATGATTCCAAGTGAAAATATTCTTTTCTTTAGATTGTTAATGTTTAGTAAAAAGACTAAGAATGGAAAGACGACAGCGGTTTCTTTGGACATTAAAGCCAAAAGATAGAGAATAGTAGCCAATAAAGATTTACCTTTGAGGTAATAGTAAATACCTGACACTACAAATAATGACATCAATACCTCTTGATAGTG
>CAZBFU010000003.1:0-4342 GCA_964491365.1 uncultured Pseudomonadales bacterium | reverse complement strand
TTTGTGCTTATTGATCCAATTCATTTAGACTTTTAGATAATTTAATACTTGAGACAACCAGGAGGAATAGATTGGCAAAGCCAAGTGACAGGGCAGGACCCAAAGCTTTGAATGGTGGAATGAGAATGTAATTCATAGCTAAGATAATGACAAACTGACTCATTGTGAGGTATGAGTAGAATTTTGAATTGTTGAATGTATATAAAATAGGCCCAGTAGTGGCAATACTAAAAACATAGGGGATCATTGCCAGGGATAAAGCAACTAAGACAGGAGCTGACTCTATATACTCTCTTCCATAAACTAATAAGATTAGAGGTTTAGAAAATATTGCAACTAATATCATTAATACACTAATTAGTGTAAAGACTACTAATAGTTTCTTGGTCAAATTAACTAAACTATTTCTACTTTTAATCGTAGACATTCTTTGATTTGCAACATTGCCAATAGCGACAGAAAAGAGAGTAAATAGTAACCCAAAACGAGTTGTAGCTGAGTAGATACCAGCATAATATGAGCTAGCAAAATAATTTAATAAGATGATGTCTATTCTTGAGATTCCTAGAGTAAAGATACGCGAAAATGCAACCCATTTAGAAAAATTAATTATTTCACTGACTGTTTTAAGTTGAGGCTTAGTAAAGAGAAAAGAACTGTCGATAATATTCGCAAATACTACTGAAAGAGTCGAAGAAATTATATTTGCAATTAATAGTAAGTGAATGCTACCACCCCAATAATATATGAAGTACAAAGTCAGACTAAGTTTGACAAAAGAGTCAATTATTTGAGTAAGTGAGTTAAAAATGAATTTTCTTTTGGCATTAAATACGGCTAGAAATAAACTTTGTATTATATAAATTGAAGATAAAATTCCAACATAAAGTATGTTGATATTAGAAAAGTAGGCACAGATAATAGAAACTACGGAAATAATTATGGAGACTGAAAGAGTCATCCAACTAATCGCAGAAAGATATTGAGCGGACTTTACTCCCTTTTTTGGAACAAGTGACATGACAGCTGAGGTAAGTCCCAAATCTCCAATGGTGGCGATGATGGTGACGAAAGCGACAAGAGTTGAGTAAACCCCAAATAACTCAGGTTTAAGTAGTCTCGCAGCTAAAACAGTAAAGGTTAAGCCCAATAATGCTGTTCCTACAACCCCGACCAATGAAGATAGGGTGTCTTTGGTAGCTGAACTCTTGTCTTGTAGGCGAAGCATAACCTATTTAAGTCTAACGGATGGGATGTTGATCAACAATGTATTTAGCGACTTTTGCTCCAATGACAACACCGATTCCTAAGTTTCTATCATGGGGGTAAGTTTGATCTATGTTGGCAAGATACATTCTTTTTGGAATTAGATCATGCTGAGGTTGATTGACTAGAAATTTTATTGGGAAGATAGTTTGAGTTTTGGGAGCTTTAAAGATTTTAATCTTCTTTATCCAGTTGGTTTTAAAGTTTGGATTCATACTCCTAAGAGTATTTATAATGAGCTTTTTATGCTCAAGATACGATAAGTTGTAAAAGGCAGAATTTGAGTCAGTGTATTTTGCTAAATAGACTAAGTGTTTGTTAGATTTTGCATACTTAATGAAATTCGTATGTTCGACTGCAATAACAAAAGGAGAATTTTTCATGCATAAATTAACCCAATAATTTTCCTGAAGTTTATATTTTAATGAAATTAGACAACATACAGTACCAATATGGTTTATGGAAGCGAGTTTATTTTTAGTTTTTTGAGGTAAATTTGAAATTTTTGCAAGTGCAGGGGATAAAGGTGTCCAGACAATGCTGTCAAATAAATGAACTTTTGAATCAGTGACCAACTTACAACCAAAATCATCAAACTTAATCCTTTTAATTGAGGTGTTTAGAATTACTTTCGCCCCCATTCTCTTAACTTTTTTACTTAGAGCTTCAAATAAGACTCGATTACTACCCTTCATATATCCAAGTTCAAAGGTCCGATCATGTATTCGACCCCAAAACCATGACATAGATATTTTGCTCGCGAGATTGTCATACTTACCATCCATCAACGGTTTCCAAAGGATTTTAAAAGTATTCCTACCTAGTTTTTCTGTCAACCATTTCTGTGCAGTTATATTGTCATATCTTATACCGGTTGTATCTAACTTTAGCAGTGTAAGGTTGAACACCAACTTCAATCTTTCCCAAAGAGATAATTTGGGGAAGATAAGAAGATCTTTTGGAGTACTTAATGAATGATAGCCATCATCATAAAGATTGGCATTTTTGGAAGTAGAGAAGTATAGTTTTTCACTTAACCCTAACTCTTCAATTAACTTAAGTAGCTTCTTATCAGATAAAAAGTAATGGTGATAAAAAGGTTCAATATCTACACCATCAAATTTGGTCCAACCCCCTAAACCACCGACCTGATCTGTTTTCTCAAACAAGAAGATATGTGCGTTTGGCCTTTGCTTTAATATATGGTAAGCGGTAGCTAAACCGGTAATACCGGTGCCTACAATTGCAATTTTCATAGTAGTTGTTTGAAGATAATAGAGTGATATATGACTTCAATATTTTCTTTAATTTGAAGTTTGATCTGAATTCTCGTGGCAACTGGAAGACTAAAATTACTAACTTTAGATGTTTGATTAGGGCTACAAGCAGAGCTAGTTAGACTTGTAAAATCATTTAAGTGATCTGAAGTAAGCAAATACTCAAATGCATCTCTATTAGTAAAACATTCTGGAGTACTATATTTAATTTCTACTTGATATTCACCTGCTGGCAAAAGTACATATGGCCCATTACTATTCTGGAGTGATTTGGCTATGACTTCATTATCTTGCATTTCGAAGCCTGTCGATTGACTGACAAGGAGTTTTTGATCGTACTTATAGCTAAATGGGTAGGCTAATTTATTAACCTGGTAGATTGAGGTTTGAGGAAAATGTAAATATCTAATAGTGGCAGGTCCATTGATTAAGTCAGATCCAAATAGAAATTTACCAATTGGGTCATCATAGTCGAATTCCATTACTTTTGTTGAATTTGCGATAACTTTATGCAGACAGTCTAGCTTGTTACTTTGGAAAGGAGATCTTGAAAAACGTTCGTCTATTTTTAAAGTAGTTTCATTAATTACAACTCGAACACCAGCGAGTTGAGCTAAGTTTAAGTTCGAACAATTTAAATCTACCGCCTCTACTCCTCTTCTAATAGCTTCATGCTTAGGTGGGTCTAAACTAATTCCAAAAACTACAGCCCCCGTTTTCTGAGACGGTTGAAGCGAATCTATCAGTTGATATCTTGTGTCTGGCAAAGATAATCTGAATGATAAATAAAGAGATGATAAAAATGAGAGAAGTATCCCGGTTGAAATTAAGAGTTTTAATAACCTACTTCTAATATTGGAGTAGTAGTAACCAAAGACTAAAGCTGCAGAGGGGGTTAAAAGAGTAACCCAACGATCAAACCTCGAATGTTGAATTGAAAAAGTGAAAATTCCGAAAAGGACCAAACTTAAATGAATCCATAAACCATTTTTAAGACTAGGTAGAAAAGACTTGATGACTGAATAAAGAAGTAAAGTAAAATAAATAGGTCCAAGTCCAGTTGTGAATAAATAGATTATCCAGAATGTAGGATTACCCAATCCGTCTTGATTTGTACTCATAACAAGCCTAGGATCTTCTGGACTAATGAGTGCTAGGAGAGAATACTTCTTAGAAGGATCTGATTCCATAAAAGAGATCGGTGTATTTAGAAAATAAGCTAATCCACTCAGAATTAAGAGAGTTGCTAGATGAAGCACTTTCTTTTTGGACAAAAGAGTAAGGCCTACGGGTATGGCAAAGAAGAAGCCATTAATTTTCGCAGATCCAGCTAGAACTGCAAAAATGAGTGAAAGCCACAATTGCTGATAAGACAAGAATAAAATTGATAGACTCCCAAAGAACTGAATGTAAATATCTTCCTTCACATAGTGGGCAATTTGGACATCAATTAGAGAGAACCCCAAAAAACATGCCGAAAGTAGTCCAGCCTTATTACCAAATAATTTGCTTGCACTTAAATATATGAAAAGTACAGATAAACTACCTAGTAAAGCTGATAATAATCTACCAGTTAGCATAAAGTCTTCAACGTGGACTAGTAGAGGAAATACCTTTCGATAGATTGAATAAAATACGAGAAGTAGATAATAGAAGCTACTGACTGGAAAACCGGTTTTGTACGGAGAAGGAAGATGATCATGGACTGCTTTGACGGAAGCTACGTACTCATTTTCATCGGAATGTACCAACATCCCTGGCAAACTAAAATTAGTTCCTAATCCCCTGACCAAGGTAAT
>CAZBFU010000002.1:50694-65462 GCA_964491365.1 uncultured Pseudomonadales bacterium | reverse complement strand
TCTGGATAATCAAGTAGAACTGCTAGAGGCAATACTGACTTTACAGACTCAAGCATTAACAAAGCGAATGGTTTCTTTTCGACAACTTGTTTTTCTGCTAATTCAACTTTCTGACCATCTGGTGCATTTTTTGCAGGTTCCATATTTCCAAATTATATGCTTAAAATAGGAAGCAATGGATAATAACACCAACAAAGTCGAACAATTAGGCAATCTAGCCACCATGATCAATGGACATCTGGCTAGTTTAGAGAAACACCAAGAAGAATTGGGCAAAGTGACTGAGATGCTTGCTGGAATATTAGACAATGATCCTTCCTATAAGGAAGTCCTTGACAAAGCAAAAGCTGTCACCAAAGAAAAATCGAAAGTAAAAGCAGATATTCTCAAACAACCTCATGCACACGATCTTAATTTCAAAATTAAAGAGGCTAGAGTAGAAATAAAACAGCTTCAAGAGGAACTATCTAGATTTCTATTCCAATACTTCCAAGTATCTGGGAGCAATCAATTTGAAGGTGATGATGGGGAAATGAGAACGATTGTGTATCAAGCCAAACTAGTTGGTAAGACTCATTTTGCTGACGAACCTAAACACGACTAATTGAAGCTAATTGTAGTAAAATAAGCCCGAATGGGTTCGTAGCTCAATGGTAGAGCAATTCCCTCTTAAGGAAGCGGTTGTGGGTTCGAGTCCCACCGGACCCACCAAACAGTCTGCGCTTATAGCTCAATTGGATAGAGCGTCTGTCTTCGGAACAGAAGGTTGCAGGTTCAAGTCCTGCTAAGCGCACCATAACTTGAATAGGGCTGATATATGTGCCAAGATCACTTAAGACATGGTTAGAAAGATAGCTCACCGATTTTTACTTTTCATATGCCTCTCACTGTCAGCACTTTTTATTATGCCCAAGTCGACAACTTCCAAAATTGCAGGAGTCAGTACAACTTCAATACCAAATTTAATTACACCATTAACAGACACATCTACTGTATTCGCCGCCTTACCAGAGGGAAAGCGAAATATCATAGCCTCAGTTAAAACATCTGATGCACGCGCTGAGATCCTCAAACAATATCTTGCTAAGTATGAGAGTCCGCTTGAACCTCACGCTGGACTTATTGTTCGACTATCTGACTACTACGACTATGACTATCGGTGGTTAGTGGCGATAGCCCAACAAGAAAGCAACCTTTGTAAACGAATTCCGGAAGATTCTCATAATTGTTGGGGGTGGGGGATTTACCCAGAGCCATCCAATCCTTCTGTCCTCAAAGTCACTCGGTTTGATTCCTACGAAGAAGCGTTGTATCGCATCGCTCCTCAGTTTAAAGATATCTTTATTGGCGACGACCACCACCGTGATCCTTTTGAGGTTATGAAGACTTACACACCTCCAAGTCAAGGTTCATGGGCTAGGGGAGTAAAGCAGTTTTTCCAAGAATTGCAGTAAAATAGCACTATTCTCATCTTGTCCCTCGCCTTTATAAGTAGAGGGTGGAGTGAGGTCAAAAATATGCCGAGGTGGCGAAATTGGTATACGCGCACGCTTTAGGAGCGTGTGGGGCAACCCATGGAGGTTCAAGTCCTCTCCTCGGCACCAAACCTAATACTTATACTTTATAATCACGGCCATGGATATCAAACTAGGAGAACTCGTCAAATCATCTCGCACCCTCACTATTACTGCCACCAAAGAAGATCGTGAGCACGAAGAAGGACATGTCATTGAAGAACTCAAGGCTGGCATTACCATTGCTGGCTTTCGCAAAGGTAAAGCACCTTTAAGACTCGTTCGCGAAAAAATTGGTGAGGAAAAAATTAGGGAGCATGTAATGTCGCATTTGTTATCTCATGGACTTTCTGATGCAATAAAAAAAGAAAGTCTTCAAATGGTAGGTAATCCCAAATTGACCAAAACAGACACTAGTGGTGCCGATTGGGTATTCGAAGTAGATGTACCCATCTATCCCACTATTAAACTAGAGAACTATCAAGACAAGATCAAAAAAGCAAAATCTAAAGCTAAACCTGAAACCGAAGAAGATAAACTCAAAGTGGTTTTTGATACTCTTTTAGAACTTCACAAGTTTGACGTACCTCAAATTTTGGTTGACGAGGAAGTCGATCGGGCGCTAACTCGTTTGGTTCAACAAACTCAGACCTTAAATCTTTCCGTAGCAGACTATCTAAAGTCACTCAATAAAACACCTGAATCTCTGAGAGAAGAGTATTTTCAAACAGCAACTGAGTCACTCAAGCTAGATTTCTTACTATTTGCTGTTGCCAAAGATCAGAAAATTTCCATTACCGACACTGAAATCGACAAACTTGCAAAAACTTCGGAGGCAAACCCTGATCAACGATCTTATCTTCAAGCAGTCTTACTACGTCGAAGAGCCGTTGATTATCTATTAGCCTTATGATACTATAGGTTACATGCAAAACCCCTGGGGCACCAACCAGGCTAGTGGCGGCTCTAAAAGCAATCCTCCCAAAATCCAAAGCTTTATCGAGAGCCTGAAGAATAACCCTAACAATGGGGGATTTTCTAGACCCGAAGGATCGTTTAATAGTCCGTTTTCTGAATTAAACAAACAAAAAGAGATTGAGAAACAGAGAGTTGCCCAGTTTCATCAAGCCAGATTAAGAGAGTGGGAACACGTTTACTCTGCTAAAGATAAACAAATTCAAAGACAAATTGAAAGTATTAGAGAAGAACTTAAGGCCTTAGTAAAACAGATTGTTAAATACGACCAATCAATCAAAACTGCAGTCGAACAAGAGGTTGTGTCTCCTGGAGCATATCATGTCTCCTTTTTTGAACATATCAAGCTTATGCTCTCTCAAATTCGCAAAAATGTACAAAGTGCTAATAGTTGGTTAAGTTTATACAATCGACGTCGTAAGCAAAAAGGGGCATTCATGGACAATGCAAAGTCTGGAGGCTCTGCCTATATGTTTAGTAATGAACACTCTGTCACTAGATCAGTAGGTTGATGATAAAATATCCATTGCTGGACTCGTAGCTCAGTTGGCTAGAGCGCTGCATTGACATTGCAGAGGTCACAGGTTCGAGCCCTGTCGAGTCCACCATCAGGAAAATAAATGCCCAAAGACAAATACACTAGCCTCTGGATTTCTCACTCTCGTTTAAACGATTTTTTACACTGTCCTAGATTGTATTATCTCAAGAACGAGTATAAAGACCCCAAAAACAATCGAAAAATTCAAGAGGTTGCTCCACCTTTGGCTCTCGGAACAGCCGTACACGAAGTTCTCGAATCATTATCTCTTTTACCAACCAAAACTCGCTTTGTTGAGAATTTACTACCCAAATTTGAAATTGCATGGAGTAAAGTAAGTGGCAAAAAGGGCGGTTTCAGAGACATAGAAACTGAGTTTGGCTATAAACAACGTGGGTTAGCCATGCTTAAGCGAGTCAATGATCATCCAGGACCACTAGCTTCACTTTCAGTCAAAATTAACATGGATTTACCATATTATTGGCTTGATGAAGAAGAAAATATCATTCTTTGTGGCAAAATCGACTGGTTAGAGTACCTCAGCGACTCTGATTCAGTCCATATTATTGATTTCAAGACTAGTAAATCCGAGGAAGATCCCGACTCTCTACAGTTACCCATATATCATTTATTAGCTTCAAATTGCCAAAAACGTGAAGTTAAACAAGCCAGTTACTGGTATCTTGAAAATTCAGATGAATTAACTTCAAAACCCTTACCAAATTCTAAGCTTGCGCAAGACAAAATCTTGTCAATAGCCAAACAAATAAAATTAGCAAAAAAACTTAATCGCTTTAAATGCCCAACTTCAGGTTGTCGTTACTGCCAGCCATATGAAGCAATAGTTTCTGGAGAAGCTGAGTATGTGGGAATTGGAGAGTTTGGACAGGATTTATACTTACTTGATAAAACCCAAAATGATGATCGGGAAGGGAGTATCCTATAACACTGTGGACAATTAGCCTCAAATCTTGTAGAATTAGCTTCATTAATATTCAATAAATCACCACTTGTCAAACAAGTACTATCGTACCAACCAACATATTAAGGCTGATCAGGTTCGAGTCATAGGATCAGATGGTTCTCAATTAGGAGTCATGACATTGGTTAAAGCCATAGAATTAGCAACATCGCAGTCTAAGGATGTTGTCGAAGTCGCCGACAAAGCAAACCCACCCGTAGTCAAGATCATTGAATTTTCAAAATTTAAGTACCAAGAAGACAAAAAAGAACGGGCAGGACAAGCTAAATCAACACAAGATACAAAAGAACTACTTTTCAAGCCTTTTATGGCAGAAAACGACGTTCAGATGCGCATAAATCGTGCCAAAGAATTCTTGACTGGTGGCGACAAAGTCAAACTGATGGTAAAATTCAGAGGTCGAGAAATTACCAAGAAAGATTTCGGTGATGCGATCATCAATAAAGTCATCGAATCTCTGGCGGAGTGTGGCTCCCTCATCGATAGTCCAAAAATGATGGGGAAGATGCTCATCGCTCAACTCAAACCTAAAAAATGAAAACTAAGCAGAAAACACGCAAAATAGTTGCCAAGCGCTTCAAACTTACAGGAACTGGTAAGGTTATGCGTCGAATGCCAACCATGCGTCACCTTCGTCGCAAAAAGAGTAAACGAATGATCAGAAAATATCGTAAGTACGTCGAAGTTACTGGAGTCATCGCCAAGAAAATCAAGGCAATGTTACATTTCTAAAATTCATTATTCTTTAAACAGATTTCAAAATGCCTAGAGTCAAGACCGGATCAATCAGAAAAACTGCTCATAAGAAAGTTTTAGCTGCAAACAAAGGTTATCGTATGACCAAAAGTCGACTTTATAAAGTCGCTAAGGAAGCCTTTTTACATGCAGGAAAGTATGCTTATATTGGTCGTCGCCTAAAGAAACGAGATTTTAGAACCCTTTGGATCACCAGAATTAACGCTGCTCTAAAAACTATCGATCTTAGTTCTTCCTATTCCAAATTCGTAGGTTCGCTTAAAACCAATAAAATTGACATAAATCGAAAAGTACTAGCAGAATTAGCTATCAAGCTACCCAAGGCTTTTACAAATATCTTTCAGTTTACATCGCGCTAATCAGCGGGGTAAGTATTGAACCTTAGAATTAAATTAAAAACCCCGTTGTTAACAAACAGCGGGGTTTTTTAGTATCATCAAAACAGCAATCATGAATCAACTTCAATCCGATCTTCTTCCAAAAATTGAAACGGTCCTAGAAAGTATTAAGGATTTTGCTGGATTTGATCAAGCAAATCTATCTCTATTTGGACGACAGGGCTTGTTCAATCAATACTTTCAACAACTAACAAGTTCCCAAAAAAAAGATTTCGGTAAAGAATTTAATCTCCTCAAAACAAAAACCTTACAAGATTTGGAGAGTATCAAAAACAATCTCACTGACAGTGATCAAAAAGAATTTGACCCTACCTCTCCAGGTGACACACCTTCTTTAGGAAGCACTCATCTTGTGACACAGGCAATATCAGAGATAGAATCAATTTTTACTAAAATCGGTTTTACAAGAAGGAGATATCCTGAAGTAGAACTTGATTGGTACGCTGCTGAAGGCTTAAATATCCCCAAAGATCATCCAGCACGAGATGACCAGGAAACCTTTTATGTTTCCGACAATATTGTCTTAACTGCACATACTAGTAACGGGCAACTCAGAGAAATGGAAAATTCAAAAGGTATATTGCCGATTAGAATGATTAATATCGGCAAAACGTATCGACGTCAAATTGACGCTTCCCATACCCCAATGTTTCACCAATTTGAGGGAATGTATATAGATAAAGAAATAAGTATTAGCCACCTCATTGGTGTAATTAATTTCTTCGTTCATGAATATTTTGGTAAAGAGCGGACAACTCGACTAAGACCACATCACTTTCAATTTACTGAACCAAGTTTTGAAATCGACATAAGTTGTGGAGTATGTGGTGGCTCTGGATGTAAGCTTTGTAAAGCAGGATGGCTCGAACTAGGCGGTGCAGGCATGATTCATCCCAATGTCTTAAAAAACGGTAAGCTTGACCCCAATAAAGTCAGTGGTTTTGCGTTTGGATGGGGAGTTGAAAGAGTCTTAATGATGAAACCTGACCTAAATTTAGGTGATATTCGAAACCTATATACAGACGACCTTCGTATACTATCTCAATTTTAATTCTATGGATATAAAAATCGCCCACTCAACACTCACTAAATTTCTAGATACCAATGCTACGCCTAAACAAATAGCTAGTGCCATGACTGCATGTGGGCCTTCTATAGATAGGTTGCATTCAATTAATGATGATTTTCAATATGAAATCGAAGTAATCACCAATCGAGTTGATTCACTAAGTGCAATTGGTCTAGGTAGAGAGGCAGCAGCCATATTACCCAGATTTGGTTTTACTGCAAAAAGCATAAACCCTATCCCGAATCACACTCTCGAGTCTGCCTCAAGTCAACTACCCCTTACGATTAAGATTCAAGATTCTAAATTAGCTTCGCAAGTAACTGCTGTTGTGGTTGAAGGTGTCAGTGTTAAAGAATCTCCTAACTGGCTAAAACACGAACTAGAATTAGCTGGAGAAAGAAGTATTAACAATCTTGTTGATATTACAAACTACGTAACCAGAACCCACGGCCATCCTGTTCATTTTTTTGATTATGAACAAATAAAGGATCACTTAATGATTGTCCGTGAGAGTCATCCTGACGAAAAAGTAACCACTTTAGATGGTCAATCTCACACATTAACCGGCGGAGACATTGTCATCGAAGACGGTTCTGAAAAACTTATTGACTTATGTGGAATCATGGGTGGTGCCAGCTCACAAATTACTGATAAAACCAAAATTATCGTTATTTTTATCCTTACATATAACCACCTAAAAATCAGAAAGACATCACTAAAGTATCAAACACGCACCCTTGCAGCTCAGATATTTGAAAAAAGACCGGATCCTCATTCAGCTTCAAGTGTCTTAAATGCTTGCCTTCATCATCTACAAATTCTTTCCGGAGGATGTATAGCGAATCATATTCATTTCGACTATACAGATACAAAAGAAAATATTATCAGCCTCAAAAAAAGTCTAATAGAAAAAACTCTTGGCATAAAAGTTACATTATCCGAAGTAACTACAATACTCAAACACTTAGGTTTTACTAGCACTCTTAAAGGCACTCAAACACTACAAGTTACAGTACCATCATGGCGTCAACACGACATCACCATACCACAGGACTTAATCGAAGAATTTGCCCGAGTATATGGTTATCACCTCATTCCACCCACTTTACCCAAAACAGATGTTGCTCCAATAAAAGCACAAGAAACAATCTCTTGGGAAGTAATTGTCAAAAACTATTTAGCCCAGTCAGGTTTTCATGAAGTCTACAATTACTCATTAGTTAACGAAGCACTTTATAGGCAAGCAAAAATGCCGCTTGATCCTGCCATAAAAGTACTTAACCCTTTAAGTTCAGATTACACTCACTTAAGACGCAGCCTGATTCCTGGTCTTATACAAAACTTTTCCCGAAACGTATCCCGTATCAATCAAATTAATATATTTGAGCTTTCTAATATCTATCAAATTTCAAAGGAAAATGTCTTACCTAATGAATTACCCGTACTATGTATTCTTCAATCAAACCAAAGTTATCAAAAAGCTAAAGGTCAAGTAGAAAGATTGTTTAAGTATCTAAAAATATCTAATCTTAGGTACGAAACTCTTAATGATTCAGAGACAGTCTTCAAAACAAACCAAGCAGTTTGTATTTATCATCAAGAAGACTTAATTGGCGTATTTGGAAAAATTAAAGAAGATGTTCTTCGCTCCTTCGTTGTGAATTCAGACTCTGTTTATTTAGCTAATCTTGATTTTTCGCTTATTTCAAACTTAGCTAATCGTCATCATATTTTTAAACCATTACCCACAACTAATATTTTAATTGAAGACATCACTATCAAAAGTAATCTATTGGTAGATGAACTTATTAGAGTCTTAGAAAAAATTGATCCTTTAATAATAAATGTAAAATACCAAAGTACTTACCACGATTCTCATACTTTTAGTCTCACTTTTAATAACCCTAAAAAGGATCTAGTCAAAGAAGACATATTCGAAACTAAAAAAATTATTATTGCTAAGTTGTCGGTGTAGGTGTAACTGATTCAGTAGGGGATGGAGAGGGAGTGGGTTCTACATAGTCTTCTTTTACACTGAACTGTATTGTCTTCTCTACTTCTTCCCCAGCATTATTACGAGCTCGGACTTGTAATGAATGTTTACCTTTATCTAAAGTATATGCCCTTCGATAGGGAATCGAAGTAAATCTATCTTCCTTTATCCCATCTAGATAAAAATCCACCCATTCAATACTTTTCTCCGATACCACTTCAACATTAATCTCAAGAGGATCTGAGTCTGTTCTACTTTTTTCAGACGGATTCTTAATTGAGATATTTGTACCTTTTACTCCTTCACATTCTCCTGATGGAATTTTCATACGTGGATCAGCGGATTTTGTAGCTACCCAGCCGTCAATTGCTTTCTGCCAAAGATCTTTTCCGCTAATTGGATCTTTCTCTTTATATGCGATTACTTCTCTCAAGTCATATTCTCCTCTCGATATTTGAAGTTGATTGGCAAGTCTATTAGCATCGCTTTTACATACCTTCATTTTTGTATGAATAGTGTCATCACCAGTTGGAACTGTTCCATCTATAAACCAATCTTTGATTGTTTCATATCCATCATGGGCAGGGTAACCACTAAATTTATCCACTTCGATTTGAGATACACCTTTGGGAATATCAAAAGGTTTGTCAGGATACTTTGTCAAAAACTCGAGCATCATTCTTCTCCATATAGGTGCAGCACCAGAAACTCCACTGGCCACGTTCTTCATTTGTGCATTGTTATTATTTCCTACCCACACTCCAATTACCCCTTCTTTAGACCACCCAATAGTCCAGTTGTCTCGCAAATCATTTGTCGTACCTGTTTTAACTGCTACAGCTCTTGTTCCCAAATTGAGTAAAGAATTTGCAGAGAAAGTTAGCTGTCTAGCAGAATTATCTGATAATACAGAATTAACCAAGAAAGCAACTTTTTCATCTACAACTCGCGGAGGATTGGCTACTTTACTTTCATAAACAGTTTTTCCATTACGGTCAGTTATCCTTAAAATAGAACGAGGTGTCACTTTTGAACCACCATTGGCAAAAGCACCATATGCAGATACCAGTTCTAGTAATTTTACTTCTCCACCACCTAGTGCTAAGGAGAGTCCCAGTCGCGACATATTAGCTGAAGTAGGTTCAAGTGAATTAAGTCCCATTTTATAGCCCATCGTCAAAACATCTTTAACTCCAACCAACGCTAGCAACTTCACTGCTGGAATATTTAAAGAACTTGCCAAAGACTCCCGCAAGTGTACTGGCCCTCTTTCTTTACCATCATAGTTTTTAGGCAAGTATGGAGTTTTATCATCTTTTCCAGGAAATTCTGTAATTACATCCATTAAAACTGATGCTGGTGAGTATCCCTTTTCAAAAGCTGCTGCATAAACCAATGGTTTAATACTTGAACCAGGTTGTCTTAATCTTGTAGTCACGTTTACTTGACCATCTATTTCTTTATCTTGGTAATTTCTAGAACCTACCATGGCGAGTATGTCACCGTTATTTGGGTTCATCAGTAAAAGTGCACCGTTATTTATATTCAATGTTTTAGCCACTTTCTCAATTTCCTCAGCCACAATTGCTTCTGCTTTCTCTTGTAACTCCAAGTCTAAAGTGGTTACTACTTTATATCCACCTCCAGCAGCCACACCTTCACCTAGAATGTCATCTAGTTGCTCTTTGATATACATCACAAAGTGTCCCGCTTTAAGTGAACCTGAAGATTTAGCAAATTCATAATTGGGCAAAGATTCTACAACCTGCTTCTCTGTTGCTTCATCGATGTATCCATCTTCTTTCATTCTTCTAGCCACCTCTGTCGCTCTTGCAACATATGCTTTGGGGGTACTTGAGTATGGCGAATAACGGCTAGGCGCTTGTGGAATTCCAGCCAGAATAATCGACTCAACCAAATCCAAATCTTTAACATCTTTACCAAAGTATTCATTTGAAGCAGCAGCAACCCCCCATGCAGTTCCACCATATGGACTTTCATTTAGATACATCTGTAGAATTTCGTCCTTACTAAAACGCCTCTCAATTCGAAGAGCTAAAACTAATTCACGAATTTTTCTACTGATACTTCTCTCATTTGTTAATAGAACATTCTTAACTAATTGTTGTGTCAAGGTAGACCCACCAATCACCCTACCCCTTAATATGAAGTTTTTTACAATTCTCAAGTAACCAAGTGGATCAAAACCAGAATGTTTATAAAAATCTTTATCTTCTACGGCTATCGTTGCTTCTCTCAAGTATTCAGGCATATCACTAAGAGAAGTGAACTTGCGGTTCTCATCAACAAAAAAATCATACAGAACTTTTTCACCACCTTTCTCATAAACAACGGTAGAAAATCCGTCCCTTCTAACAATCTTGTTCGGATCGGGAAGCCCTCTTGAAAAATAAGCTATTACCAAAATTGTCATTCCGACACCAGCAAGAATAGCAATAAGTGACCACTTGCCCCAATTTAAGGCAGGTAGTTTAATTTTGAATCCACGACGACGATATCTTCCAATCTGCATGACTACTAAATTGTATAATCTTTTTGTTATGCTATCACCAAAGAAAAAGAAATTCTTCACTTTTATTATAATTTTAGGCTCCTTAGTCTTAGTACTATCTTCATTTTTGCCTCTTTTCTATGGTTTCTAAGCTTGACTTGGAACCTAATTCAGCCGTATCTAAAATATCAGGTATAGGTCCTGTTATTACTAAACAATTGGCTAAACTGAAAATACATACCGTTGCCAATCTTCTTACCCATTACCCTAGAAAATTCTTAGATTATCAGCAACCAACTCCTATAGCAGAGCTAGTTGTCGGAAAGGCATACTTCTTTCAAGCAAGTATTTCTAAAATAAAAACCTTTAGAACTCGTTCTGGAAAATCAATTACGACGGCAATAGCAATGGATAGTTCTGGTCAAATTCCTCTAACTTGGTTTAATAATTATTTTGTCGCAAAAACACTTTTTGAAGGAAAAAATTATTATTTAACTGGTAAGGTAAGTAATTACTCAGGTAGACCGACCATAATTAGTCCAACTATTGAGCCTCCAGACCCAGATTCTTTAAGCACTGGACGATTAGTTCCAATCTACCCTCTGACTGATGGTATCAAATCTAAATTTCTAAGAAAAATAATCTATAAACAGTTAAAAGAACTAACAATTGAAGACCCAATTAATTTAAAACCAAATCTAAAAAAAGCCTTAAATGATATACATTTTCCTTCCAGCGAAGTCGTTCATGATCTAGCTGATCAAAGACTTTCTATCAACCATCATTTCTTAATTTCATATCAAAACTATTTAGAGACGGTAGGAATGCCACCTTCATATAGTCTAAATATTGATAAAAGAATTGAAAGAGAACTATTAAATAAACTTCCATTCAAATTAACTGATACTCAAAACGAAGTAATTCAGGAATCGTATCTAGATTTAACCAAGAATAAGTTTACTCATAGACTAATTCAAGGTGAAACTGGCTCAGGCAAAACTATGGTAATGTTATTCCTAGCCCAACAAGCAATTTCATCCAAAACCTCGGTCATAATTCTCTGTCCTACAAAAATTCTTGCCCAACAGCACTATCACACATTTTCAAAATATATCCCAAATCCTAATCTCCAATTGGTTATCAGTAACGGTAAAGAAAAGAAATTAAATTCAGATAATCCTACTGTTTATATCGGTACTCATGGATTAATTTCGCAACTTCCAGATCTTTTAAAGTATCCAGTAAGTATCTTGTTTGTTGACGAGCAACACCGTTTTGGCGTGCAACAACGTGAAGCACTTATTGCACGTAATCCTACGCCACACTTGTTTAATCTTTCTGCCACACCTATCCCACGAACCCTAGCCTTAGGTTTTTTTGGAGAGGTCAATATTTCAACTATTCGAAATAAACCAAAGAACTCTAAAGTCAAAACAGTTTTAACTAATAATGATAAATTTACAAAAAATATTAATTGGCTAAACGAGAAAGTAAAAAAGGGGAGTAAGGTATTTGTAGTTTGCCCTTCTATTAATCAGCAAGAATCATCACAAGCTTCAGTCACTGAAGTATTTAAGTATTACCAAAGTCATATAAGTACGTCCAATCTTTGGTTAATCCATGGCCAAATGAAACCAGATGAAATCGCAAGTGCCTTAGAAAAATTTACAAAATCAAATACTGGAATCTTAGTTTCGACTTCTATCATTGAAGTGGGAATCGATATCCCAGATGCCGAAGTTATCATCATTCATTCAGCAGACCGTTTCGGCTTAGCATCACTACACCAACTTCGAGGCAGAGTGGGAAGAGGTGATAAAGCAGGTTACTGCATCTTAATTCCAACCCATGACACCCAGGATAGTCTTGAAAGACTAAAGCTTCTGACTAAATATCATCAAGGCTTAACATTAGCCAAGTATGATTGGAAACTTAGAGGAGGTGGAGAATTAGCAGGCCACAAACAACACGGCCATTTACCTACAAATCTTAAACACTTTTGGGATAAAGAATGTTATTTAAGAGCCAAAGAAATTGTCTTAGATTTAGCCGAAAACAACCCTCAGCAGCTAGCACAGATTGCAGCTTCGCTTCAAGCTTGGTAAAATAACTCCCTATATGGCCGCAACACCCAAACGAAAACTCTCATCCGCCCGTCAAGGCAAACGACGCTCTCAAATTAAACTAGCCTCAGTGAAGACCATTAAGTGTGCCCAATGCGGTGCCACCAAACTTTCTCACTATACCTGCAAAAGCTGCGGTAAGTAAAATCTGTGAAGACAGCCAACGATCCTCGTCATCTCCACCGAATTAAAGCTTTCAAGCAAATCTTTACGCATGCTTTCTTAGGCGAACATTCTCCAGATAATGATCTGGCAATAGGGACACTTGCCATACTAGAAGAAATCGATCCCGTCGTCACCAAATCAGCTCCTGAATGGCCATTGAGCCAAATTAACCGTGTTGATTTGGCGGTTTTACGTTTGGCAATTTACGAGCTTCTCAAAAGGCCTCAGATACCCTCAAAAGTCATTATTGATGAGGCTGTGGAGATTGGTAAGCGTTATGGCGGTACCAGCTCAGGTAGCTTCGTCAATGGAGCCCTTGCGTCAGCCTTAAAAATTACCAGACCCCATGAATCCCAATCTAACCAAACTTGAAACTATTATCGGATACGAGTTCAAAGACAAAGCCCTCCTAGCTACCTCTCTAGTTCACCGATCTTCCCTAAATGAACCAGACGTCAAAGAATCCAACGAACGACTTGAATTCTTAGGAGACGCAGTTCTTGAGTTACTGATTACAGATTATCTCTTTCATCAAAAACCAGAAGAGCCTGAAGGATTTTTAACTTCAGCACGGTCAGCCGTGGTCAAAACCGAAAGTTTAAGCAGTATCGCCAACAATCTCAATCTGGGCGAGTATTTACGTATGAGTAAGGGTGAAGCAGCTTCGGGAGGTCGTAAAAACCCCTCAATTTTAGAAGATGCTTTAGAAGCCTTAATTGGAGCCATTTATAAAGATGGTGGGCTCGAGAATAGCCACAAATTCATTGCCTCATTTATTTTTCCATTTACAGACAAAGTCTTATCTCTTAAGGAGCTAAAAGACCCTAAAAGCCTACTTCAGGAAAAAGTTCAGGCTCAAGGTCAAACTTCACCGATTTACCAAGTTGAGAGTGAAAGTGGCCCTGACCATGACAAAACATTTCAGGTAAATGTCACCATCGGTAATAAAGTACTAGGTCAAGGCACTGGCAAGAATAAACAGGAGGCTGAGCAGCAAGCAGCTCGCCAGGCACTTGATCTGTTATAATACACACCATCTTTATGCTCAAAATCAAACTTCTACCCACCGGTAAAAAACACCAACGTCAGTATCGAGTAGTTGTCGCACATGACAAATCCAAACTCACTGGCAAATATATCGAATTGCTAGGTACCTACAACCCACTTTCAGATATAGATCGCTTTACGATAAATAAAGATCTTTATCAATCTTGGCTCACCAAAGGGGCACAACCTTCCACTACTATCAAATCATTAGTCGCTAAAAGCAAATGAAACAACTCCTTGAGTACGTCATCCCCAATATCGTAAATCATCCTGAAGATGTAGTTATTTCTGAATCCGAGAATACAGGTATCTTTACCTATGCAATCAAGGTTAACCCTGAAGACATGGGTCGTGTAATTGGCAAGTCAGGTAAAGTCATCAAAGCTATTCGTCAACTTGGACGTATAATGGCTATCAAAAAAGGAATTAAAGTCAACATTGATGTCGTTGACGAAGCCAACCACACTGTTGCTTCTGACGATCACACGGACGAATACTCAGAATAAATTCTCTTTAGGGAGTAGGGGGATATTCAAACCTTCTCCACCAATTTCTAGAGCATCAAGTCTTCCGTACTTACTGACTCTCTCAATTGTATCGAAGTCATCTTGCGTCAAATACTTACCCTCTAAGGTGGTTGCCGGCTTCTCTTCTGCGGGTAAATGGTAATAGCTTAACTCCATAGAAAGTTTAATT
>CAZBFU010000002.1:48410-50594 GCA_964491365.1 uncultured Pseudomonadales bacterium | reverse complement strand
AAACCGAGGCAAAATAAAGACTAAGAAAATAACTAATAAGAATACCCCCGTTAAGTAAGACAAAAAAGTCTGTTTAAGCAACTCGCCATCTGCACCAGTGGGTATCTTAAACCCAAAAAAGTTGTTGTATGGTTTTTTTTCTTGTGTCATTATTTTACTTTTATATCTATATTTGCTTGCAATGTACCATCTGGATTTCGCTGATATTTTGACTGAGCAAATTCACTAAAAATATACGATTCGTTTTCAGTTTGAATTTGGATATTGTTTAAAAAACTTTGATAATCGGCTAAACTTCCAGCCTTAAATGTTACTTGGATAATTCCAGCAGGATCAAAACTTAAATTCGCAATATTTGCTGAAGGGGGAGTCAAACTATAAAGTGCAAATAAATACTCTTTAAACTTTACTCTTTTACTTTCTATTTCATTTATTTTAACCGCTTGTTGTTTTACCTTTAAATACGATACTGCATCATCAAAACGACTATTCAAAGATAGTTGTAGTGAAGACAAAGTTTTATTAAGTTCGTCTGCTTGTAATTTGTAATAGACTAACTGCCCAGCGAGAGTCACAACACCGATTAAAAATAACCCCACAGAAGCAATAACCACCAAAGAATTTGCTTTTTTGATCGTTTCTGCTCTCCTAAACTTAGCTGTGTTTTGGTGTATTAAGTTAATCTTCATGATTCATCGTCAATTGCACACCCAACCGCACCTGCATAGACAGTGCCTAGCCCCTTCAAAGCTTCTGCTACTCTTAGTCCATCAAAGGCGTTACCGACAAAAACTTCTAAGCCTGTTTGCTGCACCATCACTCCCAACAACCCCTTCAAGTAAGCACCACCCCCAACAAGGACCAATCTATCGATTTTTCTATCAGGATATGAGTTCAAATATCCAGCTACTACTTTGTTAATGTCTGCCAAAAGAGAAGTTAGTACAGGCTCCACTGAAGTGTATAGTTTTCCTTCAAATTGACTCTTGTCTAATCCATAGGCTCGTTTATATTCTTCAGCTTGTTGAACTGTTAAATGAAAGGTATCAGCAATAATTTTCGTAAATGCCATTCCTCCAAGTGGTGAGTTGTAATTGGCATAGACTTGGTTTGTATCTGCAACTACTAAGCGGGTACCGCTATATCCAATATCGCAAATCATGGTCACTCCGTTTAGCTTCTTTGATGTCGTCGTCGCTCTGACCAAGGAAACCAACTCATTCTCAACTCTCACAGCTTCTAAGCCTACGGAATCTAATAGTTCTATGTAAGCTTCCGATACTTTTGTAGGGACTCCTACTACCAACACTTTCATCTTTTCATTTGAACTTAGGTCTTTTGGTTTAAAAAGAACAACCCAAGATAATTCCATCTTGTCGATTGGGTAGGGGATTACTTGTTCTGCTTCCCATTTGATTGCTGTTGCCAGTTCTGGAGTAGACATCAAGGGGAACTGCATTACCCTGGTATAAACTAACAATTCTGGAATACTTACAACAACTTTTCTGGTGCTAGGTTTAGCAGTTGCCAGAAGTTTTTTAACCGTATCAACTAAAACTGACTTTTCAGCTGGGACCAAATCTGCTCCAGCCTTACCAACAGGATTTGGCATGATGGTAGCGGCTCTTACTGATTTGCCGTTTAATTCGATTAGCTTAATTGAGCTACTTCCAATATCTAAACCAAAATAGGCAGGCATATATTCATTCTACTGACTAATTGAACCGTTTGTATAAAGAAGATGTGAAAATACCAAAGGAACTCTGTCAGAGTATTCATCATAAGTAAGTCTTTTCTCAACACGTTTTCCATTATTATCTACCGCCCCTACTGACGTAACCCTTACCCGCTGAGTGGGCAGAGTTAGTCCAGCACCTGCAGCCTCAAACGCAATTCTAGAATTCTTATAAAGTGGAGTTACCCTTAGCAAATATTCACTTGGTATAGATGTCATATCAATTGAATAACGATTTCGATAATTTATACCTTGATAGGTGTAAGAACCTGGTGCATTATAGGTAAAATGATTGGTACTCGTAGCTCGACCATTATCAGGGTCGAGTTGGTAATGTCTAAAACCATAATCTGCCGCCGTAGTGGGGTTACCAGTTACTAAATTAATAAATATTGCGGGGGAGCCAGGATCTACATTTGCTGTTTCATTCCAGTAAATCGTAACTGTCG
>CAZBFU010000002.1:3353-48310 GCA_964491365.1 uncultured Pseudomonadales bacterium | reverse complement strand
GCGGGGGAGCCAGGATCTACATTTGCTGTTTCATTCCAGTAAATCGTAACTGTCGAAAGTGTACCAGTATAACCACTGAGCAATAGCTGAGCCACATCACCTTCTTCTACAAAAGGACTTTGTGGTGTATTTTCTGAGTTATAAGTGGCATTAAAACTGACATTCTTACTTGATCCTGTCAAAGTTTCAGTAGCGTTAGCCTTATCCTTTCTAGCCACGTCAAGACCAGCCTCGGCTGCTTGGCGCGCCAAAGAACTGTCATTATCCACATCCTGAGTTCTTAAAGTCTCCACTCCACGCGACGCTACCCCTACCGCTAATACACCTACAGCGGCCATCACCATCACCATCAATAATCCAGCTTGACCTCTTTGTGTCATACTTTCTTTCATTATGCGTTAATTACCTGAGTTCCTCAAGACGATGTCTGTTGAGTAATCTTGCGAATATCCAGAATCTCCTTGATCACCAGCCACAGTAGCTCTAAATCTAAAGGTAAGTCTATCCGGTACTCCATTTCCACAAGTCCAGACGAAATACGTGTCGCCTCCATTGTGAGCAGTTACGCTTACTATTCCATCTGGGTTAACAATCACTGTCGTAGCTCCTGAGGTAGATGCAATCTGGCCAGATCCATTAATACTGATAGTCGTTTGTAATTGGTCATAATTTCGAAGTACTACATTATTGGCCGTCACAGTACCAGAAAGTAAGCAAGTATCTCTATCTACTCCTCCAGCACTCATTACTCGAGTAGGATAAAAAAAGTTAGTCATGTTATTCAAGATTAATCTAGCCCGTTCGTCTAAATTTCGACGTAGCTGAACTTGCGAAGATGCTCTAATAGTACGCATAAAAATTGCCACACCACTTCCAGAGATTATAGATAGAATTGATATCGCAATAACAAGTTCCATCAAAGTAAGTCCTTTATTCAGTTTACTTATCATATTTTGTCAATATCGTAGGCAATCTAACGCTTCGTGTAGAACCTGCTTCTGCCCAGCTCACAGTTACCGTGACATTTGCTCGGTTTCCACCCACAAATGTACAACTCAAACTACAACTATAAAATGCTGGTACACCGCTACATGCACCACAAGTACCTGCTGAAAAAAAATTATCTGGATTCGAGTCCTTGGTATTTCGCAATCGTTCAATTACTGCATTAGCGTGTTTATTCGCCTCCATCTCATTCTGTACATACCTTGCATTTCTTTGTGATTGAGTAGCGGCACTCACTGCAAATACCAGAGCCGTTGTAATAATTCCTAATGCCACCATTACCTCAACCAACATTTGGCCTTTATCATTTCTTTTTGTCACTAAAATTAGTTTAGCACCCTGAAGCATTCAAAACAGGTAGTGAAACATTACCTGATCCTGAAACAGTAACATCATATAGAGTCGGTGAGCTACACACACCGATAGTTGTTTGGTTAGCAGTACCCGTAGGTGAGTTAAAAACCACACTCGATACTGGAGTAAAAACGGAATTCTCAAGTCTAGTTGCCATTTCGGTTAACGTAATTGGACCACCTGATGTACAACTCACCACCACGGTCAAATTCGCTCCTGACATGTTCACTGTATAACTTCTTACCCCTGTACATCCACTAGGTACTTCTACTGCACTAGCGCGAACTTGAGCAGAACGAAGCTTTTCAGCCACTTTTAATGCATCTGCCTGAGCACCACGTCTTTCTTTAAAAGCACCTAATGCACTCATGGATCCCCCCATGATTAACAACAAAATTGAAATTGTAATTACTACTTCAACTAAGGTAAACCCGCGTTTCATGGTTGAGTGTACACACATCTAGAACCTGACACGGTACCTGTACAAGCACTAGAAACTTCCATTAAGTATGAAAGGTTATAAGTAGTGGTAGATGGCCTTGTGTAGATATAACATTGGCCAGTACTAGAATTAAATTTTGGATCAGTGGGCACATTACTAACATATGTAGCAGCTCCATTGGTCAATGTAGTTGCGTTGATACAACCATTCACGTCTACAGTAAATTGTCCAGTAGTTGGATATGCCCCGTTCTCAGAACGATATATTTCCAAACCAGAACGTATCACTTCAATGTCTGCTTTTCTTTTTGCCTCTCTTGACCGTTGATTAGTCGATGAAAAATTAACGATACCAATTGCCAACACCACTCCAATGATGGCCATTACCACTAGTAGTTCCAAAAGTGAGAAACCTTGTTTTGTCTTCATTGTAAGTTTGTTACACAATAATATTGTCCAGATCCCCAAGAGCCGTCAGCACAGGTTGTTTGTGGAGTATTACCACCAGACCCACTTTCAAGTCGTCCACAGATACAATAAGTTGTTGTAGTACAACTATTAGCACCTATATAAGAGCTACCATCTGGGTCTGTTGGAAACACAGTTTTTAAGTAACTATCAAGTCCTGAATTACATGAACCATTTGGATAGACAAATCCATTGGCTGCGTAGTACTGCTCTAATGCGTCTTGAATCGCCTTCACTTCAGACTTTCGTTCCAAATCACGACCTCGCCCTTGAGACGAAGACAAACTAACCGTAATTAAACCCACTAAGACTGCCACAATAGCCATCACTGTCATCAGTTCGATTAGGGTAAACCCTTTATTGTTCTTCATGGTTGAGTTTCAGTATAAACACATCCTTTTCCAGTACTACATGTAGCTCCACAAGCACTATCACTCACATTTTCCAAACAAGCAGTCATGGTATATTCTGTTGCGCTTATTCTTGTATAAGTGTAATCTACCCAAGACCCATCTGAAGCACTTTCACGCGGATCCACAGGCAAATTCTTTAAATAATTATCAGTAGCTCCAAGTGTTGCACTAAGAGTCGAATGGATAACACCTCCACCAGCAGGGTAAGCTTGTGGATCTTGATCACCTTTATATAACTCTAACGCTTTTTGCATTGCCTTCAAATCATTCTTTCTCTGAATGTCTCGAGCCCTTCCTCTAGCTTGTTGAAAGTTAAATGTGACTAGACCAGTCAAAATGGCAATTATGCCCATCACCACCACCAGTTCAATCAGAGTAAAACCTTTATTATTTCTCATAATTTATCTGGACCAACCGGTGTTAATTTATAGTTACAATCAAGGGCACCACAGTTTATCCCCCAAACACTGTAATAGGGATCTTGCGTATTTTCCATCGCACTATATAGAGAAAATGAACCATCTGCTTCCAGCTGATAATAATAATTAACCCCATCAATGGGATCATTTGGCATTTTGTCTAAATAATTTACTGGCTGTCCACTTTTAAGAAGCACAAAGGCTTCACCCCAATCACAAGCTAACACCGAACCGTTTGCTGCAGGGTCGCAAGCTAACACTTTACCATTACCGTCATCATCAGGATATTTTTCAAAGTCGCTGGCATACACCTCTAACGCCTTTGCTAAGGTATTCAAGTCTTGTTTTCTTTGGGCATCACGCGCTTTTCCAAATGAAGTCATAAAAGCACCCACTCCGACTGTCGAAAGTATTCCCATAATCGCCACCGTTATCAAAAGTTCCATCAACGTAAAACCACGTTTCATAAAACCATCTTACAGCATTTGCACATAGGTTTTAAACAATTCATAGCCAAACAGTAACGAAATAAAAGTCCCTAGAACCAAGAAGGGACCCAAGGGAATTGTCTGGCCCCATTTTTTCTTCTTAAAAATCATAAAGGTAATTGCCACAATCGCTCCCATTACAAAGCTAACCATAAACATTACTAAAGTTCTTTCCCAACCCAACAGTAATCCTAAAGATGGAGCTAATTTTACGTCACCACCTCCAAAACCCTTACCCTTAGTACCAGCCCAAAGTGCAAAAAAGAATAACATCAAGATTAACCCTGCCAGAATTGAACTTAAAAAGTCGATCGGCTTCATCTCTCCAGACCAAATCAAAACGACACGATAAGACAGGGAAAGAATCAATAAAGTTAGATTGACACCGTCTGGAATAATTCCATACCACAAATCTGCAAAAAATATTACCAAAAGACACATGCCCACTAGTAACCAAAAAACTGGTTGTAATAAAGGCAACCATCCTCCACCCAAATACATTAATCCCATCCCAATCATGTACCACCATAAAAAGAGTAGGGCACTGATTCCTTCAACGATCGGATGTTGCCAGCCAATTGGCTTACCACAGTCATAGCACTTTCCTCTTAGTAACAAAAATGAGAGTAGAGGAATATTATGAAACCATCTAATTTGATGGCCACAATGTTCACAAATCGATCGGCCTTTAATTGGGGACAGCTCGTGCGTAGTTCGATAAACCACCACGTTTAAAAAACTCCCAAACACTAATCCTAACAATAGAACTATCAGTACTTCCCACATCAGCCCTCAATATACAACAATCCCGCCCAAATCGGGCGGGATTTATCCCATTTAATAATATTCGTTTCTTTTATCTCACACACCAGAAACAACTGTTTGGATCAGTGGCACCAGGTGTCATACCTGCACCACCAGTAGTTTTGGCAGTAGCCGTACAATCTGCCTGATATGTTCCTGTAGCACAAGCAGTGGTACCACAATCAACCCCTTGCATATTATATTTTGTCTGAGGATCGTTCCAAAGAGCTTTACCCTCAGGTGCAAAACACACAGACACTTGAGTTAATCCTGACGAACTTATATGCATATTTGCTGCAGTGTTACCTAATGCAGTCAAGAAACCAGTTTTTAGTTCACCATCAGCTTCAAATGCAGCAATACACAATGACATGTTCGCATCATTTAACGGTAAAGCCGTAGGATCAGTGGCTCTACTTCCGCCGAATATCGTATTATCACAAGCTGTTACTGCAGGTGTTACGTCCCAAGGAAATGAACCATGCGTCGCGTAGTAACGAGTAGCCGCATTATGTAACTCGACCACCGCATTTCGGTTATTTGCGTCACGTGCTTTCTTCAACTGTTCAAATGGGTCGACCGCCGCCATTAAACCAGTTGCCAAGATACCCAAGACACCGATCACGATCAAAAGCTCGATGAGGGTAAAACCCTGCTTGGCGACAGGGAAGTTTTTGGACAGTTTCATAGATGCTATTTTTTAATAATCTAGCTAATAATCAATTTAGAAGTTATCAAAGCAAAAGTCAAATTTCAGAAAAGCATCAGAACTGATTTGTTAAGTTATAAACAGGCATAATTACCGCGATTACAAGAAACCCCACTCCTATACCCATAACCACCATTATCAAAGGTTCTATGGCTGTAGTCAGTGCTTTAACCTTCAATTCACTTTGAGATTCATAATATGCCGCCAGTTTAGCCAAGATTTCATCTACCTTTCCAGTTTGTTCACCTACAGCAATCATTTGGGGTAATATTTGAGGAAATTCACTCGTAGTCGCAATCGCTTCTGATAGAGAAGACCCTTTTTCCACTCGCACAGCCGCTCGCTTAATATCGTCACCATAAATTTGAGAACCCAAAGTGTCAGCCACAATTCGTAATCCATCCAAGATAGGAATAGCCGCAGTCGTCAGCAAGCTCATCGTGCGGGCAAATTCTGCCAAGATCATGTCTTTTTTAAGCTGTCCCCAGATGGGAATTTTAAACATCACCTGTTCCACAATAAGTGAACCTACTGGATTCTTTGCCCATTGGCGAATTACTCCTCCTAGCAAGAAAAGCCCTCCAAAAATAAACGGCCAAAACGCCACCATAAAATCAGAAATTCCCATCAATATTTGAGTAGGCAAGGGCAGTTCGGCTCCAAAATCCTTATACATTTCTGTCATCTTTGGTACTACAAAAATCATCATTACTGCAGCAACCACCACCATACCAATCATGACAATCATTGGGTAGATCATGGCTCCTTTTGTCTTTCCTTGAAATTCGCGTTGTTTATCCAAAGTATCTGCCATTTTTTTTAAGATCGTGTCAAGCATACCTGCACTTTCACCAGCACGCACCAAGGCTACATAAACATGGCTAAATACACCATCTGTTTTTTCTAAGGCCGTCCCCAAAGGCGAACCTCCTTCAACTTCAGTTAAGATTTTCTCTATTACTTGCGCCATTCTTACTTTTGATTGATCTTTCAAAATACGCAAGGCTTCAACCAAGGGCAATCCGGAGGCAATCATCGTTGCCAACTGACGGGTAAAATTTACAATCTCATCAAACTTAGGTTTATTGATACTTGCCAGTAAGTCCTCAACAGCACCATCGTCATTCTCAGAAAGCTGAACAATAGTTAACTTTTTACCTCGCAAAATTGATGCGGCGTGATTAATATTTGTCGCTTCCAACAATCCAACCGCTGCTCGATTGGTGTCATCAATTACTTTGTACTTAAATTTTTTCATCTCGATTCACCAATAAGTCTACTTAAGACAGTTGGGTAGTTGCAGTACTTATATGCCACTTCTCGATCTACTATGCCCCGATTAACGTGTTGAGCCAGTATATTGTCAATCAAAATCATTCCTTGCTCTGCACCAGTTTGAATAATATTGTCAATTTGATGAGTTTTGCCTTCACGAATGTTACTTTTGATAGCAGGGGTTGCCACCATAACCTCATAAGCAACAATTCGTTTTCCATCTTTGGTTGGAATTAATCTTTGTGCAAAAACTGCTTCAAGTGAATTAGCCAACTGTGTCCTAATTTGATCTTGTTGCTCTTCAGGAAAAGAATCGATGATACGGTCGATAGTTTGCGCCGCTGAATTTGTATGCAGAGTAGAGAAGACCAAATGACCTGTTTCCGCGGTTGTTATCGCCGCTTTTATTGTTTCTAAATCTCGCATTTCACCAACCAAAACTACATTTGGATCTTCACGAAGAGCAGACTTTAATGCTCTTTCAAAAGATTTGGTATCTCCACCAACTTCTCGTTGAGAAAAAATTGATTTTTTATTGGAATATTCAAACTCAATAGGATCTTCAATCGTTATTACGTTCTCAGCACGAGTCACATTAATCTCTTCTAAAATCGCTGCCAAGGTAGAAGATTTTCCTGAACCAGTCGGACCTGTCACTAAAATGAATCCTTGTTTTAAGCCCGCAAAAGTATGACAAATCTGAGGTAGCTGTAATTCTTCTATAGTGGGAATTTTAACTGGAATCACACGAAATGCAGCTGCAACAGTACCTCGCTGAATATAGTAGTTACATCGAAATCGAGCTACTCCAGGTAGGGCAAAAGAAAAATCTAACTCACGTTCAGCAATATACTTCTGTTGTTGATCTGGAGTAATCAAAGACATCAAAAGTGTCTTCAAACTGTCAGCTTCAAGTATTGTAGTTTCAGGAACTGCGTTTAGTTTCCCATAAGTACGAAACATTGGTAGTGAACCTACCACCATGTGTAAGTCCGACGAACCAGTCTCAAAAGTTTTTTGTAGTAAATTCTTAATATCCATTGTTTAAATCTGTGCAACTCTTAATACTTCTTCTATTGTGGTGGTTCCTTCTAGAGCTTTCAAGTACCCATCTTGTTTCATCAACAACGTCCCTTCATTTACAGCTTCTCTCTCAATCGTAGCAGCATCGGCTCTTTCCATAATCAATCGAGCAATTTTGTTAGAAACAGATAAAACTTCATAAATTGCGACTCGTCCATAAAAACCAACACCACCACATACTTCACAACCCTTGCCTTTATACAAGAGCATTTCTCCACCTTGTTTATTAGCCATTTCGACCACGGCAGGATTTGCCTTCACAAAGGCATCATAAACAGGCCCCAAAACTTGCTTCATGTCATCTAATACTGCTTTATCTGCAACATATGAAGTTTTGCAATGCTCACAGACTCTTCGTAACACACGTTGTCCAACAATGGCTGTCATCGAAGATGCCAACAAAAAAGGTTCGGCTTTCATATCGATCAAACGGGGGAGGGCTCCAGATGCTGAATTTGTGTGAATAGTCGAAAAAACTAAATGTCCAGTTAGGGAAGCTTGAATAGCCAATTCAGCCGTCTCTTCATCACGAATCTCTCCTACCATGATAATGTTAGGATCTTGACGCAAAAACGAGCGTAGTCCAGAAGCAAAAGTGAGTCCTGCCTGAGGATTGATCTGGACTTGATTTACACCAGTCATCTGATACTCAACTGGGTCTTCAAGGGTCACAATATTCACCTTTGGGGTATTAATTTTAGTTAACAGGGAATAAAGAGTGGTTGTTTTACCAGAACCAGTAGGCCCTGTAATCAAAATAATCCCATGGGGGATCAAAACAGCTTCTTCCAAATTTTTAAGTGCCTTTCCACGTAGACCCAAATCCTGCATCGAGGGTACTTTTGAATTCTTTTTAAGCAAACGCATAACAACTTTCTCACCATGAACGGTAGGTAAGGTTGAAATACGAAGGTCCACTTCACCATCATCTGACTTGAAATTAAAGCGTCCATCTTGTGGAATTCGCTTCTCGTCAATTTTCATATTTGCCAAAATTTTGATACGCGAAACCAATGCAGCATGATATTCACGATCCAACCTCAGCTTCTCTTCCAAAATTCCATCGATACGATAACGAATCCTTGTCACTGTTTCAAGCGGTTCGATATGGACGTCACTTGCTCGAAGCCTCACTGCATGCTCAAGGACTTTTTTTACAATTTCAACAATTTTAGGCTCTTTTATGATTTGTGCCAAACTTTCCGCAGTCACTACTCCAATGGCTACATCGTCATCATCCTTAACATTTTCACGCTTAAGCACGTCGGAGACTTCTCCAATCAAACTTTGAGCATAGTTCTGCTCAATCAAACTCTTCAATCTATCGGTGGTAATCATCATTACCGCCAATTTCATGTTGGTACGTCGTTCTAGAAAATCTATTGATGCTAAATCTCGTGGATTTACCATTGCCACGGTCAACACTCCACTCACACGATCAATACTAACTGGTATCACCTGATACGACTCTGCCAATGTCTTCGGGATCAAATTTAATAAATCTGGCGATAAGACAATTGAAGTCTGATCAAAAAAAGGAATACCCATCACCTTTGCTTGGGCTTTGATTAAAGTTTCCTGATCAACAAATCCCAAATCGCGTATTGCGTCTATTGCCGTTTTGTTTGTGGAAGAAGCTAAAGTTACACGAACCTGTTGTGCTTGAGCCGCCGTGATATTCCCTGATTCTGTTAAGATTCGAAGAATATCATTAGGCTGCCCAAAAACAGATCCGTTGGCAGGCTCACTCATAGTATTAACTGTAATGCATCTTTGTTAAACTTGCTATACAGATGCTTCCACACATAATTATAAAATCACAATCTTTAACTTCCGATGAAACTTCTTTATTGGCAAGTTCATCTCTTCCAATCTACCTTCAAAATTTATCACCTATAGGTGATGCCAAATCTATCTCTATCTTACAAGTTCGCGAGCTTATCAACGACACCTCACTTACAAGAAGCAACTATTTAAATGTTTATCAAATTTATCCTGCTCATACCTTATCTACTCCCGCCCAAAACTTACTTCTCAAAACATTAGAGGAGAGTAGAGAGAATCAACTTTTTTTACTAGTAACTCCATTTCCAAACCAGTTATTGGAAACAATTCACTCACGCTGTAGGCTCATTAAAGACCTTCATAAATCAAGTCTAACAAGTGAAGAAAAATCTGAACTTACAAAACTATTAAATACACTCAAAAGTCCTATTCATGTTCTGATTCAATCATCTGATCAAATAACAAAAAATGACCCTGTTAAGTTTTTTGCTCGCCTCATCACACTCTTGTCGCAGGCTGTAAAAAATGACCCTTCACCAACTAGAATAAAAATTCTGAAACTTGCTTCAAACACATATAAAAATTTATTAACCAACGTCAATTCCAAACTTGCAGTTGATCATTTTCTGCTACAATCTCAGCGTACTATAATGAACCACACTTATGGCAGGTGACACATATTCCGCAAAAGATATTTCAGTCCTAGAAGGCTTAGAGCCAGTTCGTAAAAGACCAGGCATGTATATCGGTTCTACCGACGAAAAAGGACTACATCATTTACTAATTGAAATCTTTGACAATTCACTCGATGAAGCCATTGGAGGCTTTGCTACGAACATCAAAGTGCTACTTCAAGATGACGGCTGTGTCTCAATTTCTGACGATGGACGTGGAATTCCTACTGATATTCATCCCACCAAAGGCATTTCAGCACTTGAATTAGCCATGACTCTTCTTCATGCTGGTGGAAAATTTTCACAATCTGCGTATCAGGCATCTGGTGGTTTGCATGGAGTAGGTGCATCTGCAGTCAACGCACTATCTACTCACATGCAAGTGTTGGTCAAAAGAAGCAACAAGTTCTATACCCAAAGTTATAAGGTAGGTGTCCCAGATTTTGCCGTCAAAGAAATCACCAAAGCCGAGGCAAAAGCAATTCTGCCTAAGTACCACCAAGAATTTCTAGATCAAAAATCAGGCACCTTTACTCAGTTCCACCCAGATCCATCAATTTTCAAAAAGACAATTGAGTTTGATTTTACTTATATCAAACGGCTAGTCCGAGAACGTGCATATTTGGTGGCGAAAGTCATGATGAGACTTCGTGACGATAGAAATGACAAAGACACAGTCTTTTATTTTGAATCCGGTATACGTTCACTACTTTCTCACATCAATCGAACTAAAAAAACTTTACACGAATCTATACATATCTTAGGTGACTATACTGATAACCCTTATCCAATTGGCGTTGAAGTAGTCATGCAATACACCGATGCATACTCTGAAAATGCTGAAAGTTATGTCAATACTATCAATACCCATGATGGAGGAACTCATTTAACTGGCTTTAGATCTGCTCTAAGTAAAGTCGTCAAAGATTACATCACCAAGTACAACTTGGTAGATGACAACAAAAAGAATAAGGATGGCTTTACTCCCGACGATCTTAAAGAAGGACTTTCTACCATTGTTTGGGTAAAAATGACTTCAGTCGAAGCACAGTTTGAGTCTCAAACCAAAACGAAACTCAACAATCCTGAAGCTCAATCTGCTGTATACCAAATCGTCAAACCAGCTTTAGAAACTTATTTTGAAGAGCATCCAGCCACAGCCAAAATAATCATAGGCAAAATCATGCTCGCTGCCAAGGCCCGCCTTGCTGCTCGTGCTGCTCGAGATGCAATCGTCCGTAAAGGTGCACTTGAAGGCATGACCTTACCTGGAAAATTAGCTGATTGTCAAAGCAAGGATCCTGCCAAGAGTGAGCTCTTTATCGTAGAGGGTGATTCAGCTGGTGGTTCCGCAAAACAAGGACGAGATCGAGCTTCCCAAGCTATCCTTCCTCTAGGTGGCAAGATTCTCAATACCGAACGTGCTCGACTAGACAAAATTGTAGAATTTGAAGAACTTAAAGATCTCATCATTGCCATGGGTGTGGGAATTGGGGAGACGATGAATTCAGAAAAGCTCAGATATCATCGCATTATTATCATGACCGACGCTGATGTTGATGGTGCCCATATTGCCACATTGCTTTTGACTTTCTTTTATCGCCACATGCGACCTGTCATAGATGGTGGTTATATCTATATGGCGATGCCACCTCTCTATAAAATCGCTTCAGGCAAAACTGAAACCTATGTTTACAATGATGAAGAAAAAGACGCTTACTTGAAAAAACTAGGCGACCGTAACAAAATTAGCATTCAGCGTTATAAGGGTTTAGGAGAAATGAATGCGGAACAACTTTGGGAAACAACTATGAATCCAGCCAAACGTATTCTCAAACAGGTAAAAATCGAGGATGCATCAAGAGCCGACGAAGCCTTCACCGTCTTGATGGGAGACGACGTACCATCTCGCAAAAAGTTTATCCAAACACACAGTAAATTAGCTAATTTAGACATATGATCACATACATCATTGGACATCGAAAACCAGACCTAGATGCAGTAGTCGCTGCGATATCTGTCGCGGCGTTTCGTAAATTAAGAGGAGATACAAATCCTGTTGCCGCCATAACCGATCCGATCAATCCTGAAACCGAATTTGTCTTCAAGAAATTCTCGGTCACGCCACCACCACAGATAACAGCTGCCAATATTGAAGCTGAAGATAAAGTTGTTCTCGTTGATCACAACGAAACAGATCAACGCCTTGAGGGACTTAACGAATCCAATATTACTGCCGTTATCGATCACCACAAAGTTAACTTGAATCTTACCAATCCCATCAAAATTATGGTGATGCCTGTAGGTTCAACCAACACTATTGTTTATCTAAAATTTAAACAATACGGCTTCCAAATCGAACCACAATTAGCCGCAATCATGCTCTGTGCCGTTCTCTCAGATACAGTAGGTTTAAAATCGTCCACCACCACCGATAAAGATAAAGAAGCTGTTGATGAATTAGCCAAAATTGCCAATGTTACAGATGTAAACGCCTTAACCTTTGAAATTTTCAAAGCAAAATCAAATCTATCAGCTCTCACAGATGAGCAAATTGTCAAAAACGATTTCAAAATATTCCAATTCAAATCCAAAACCTTTATTGGTCAAATTGAAACCGTCCAGCAACAAGTTTTACTTGACTCCAGAAAACCTCAACTACTTGCAGCCATGCAAGAAATTAAAGCAGCAGAGGGTGTAGATTATCTATTTTTAGCGGTTACAGATATTCTAAATGTTAATACTAAATTGCTATTCAATACTCCCCAAGAAGAAAGTTTAGCCGTCAAGGCTTTTGGTGGTACTCCACTGAATAACGTTCTAGACATTGGACCCAAAATGTCTCGCAAAAAAGACATCGCACCTGCCATTGAAAAATCATTCTAAAAACAATAACCTCTATGGACGATCAAAACCAAAAGCAACCATTATCTCCTCAAGCACCAGCTGACAAAACAGAATACGGTCTGATCCAACCAGTGCAGATTGTCGAAGAAATGGAGCGATCCTACCTCGACTATGCCATGAGTGTGATCGTCGCGCGTGCACTTCCAGATGTACGTGACGGACTTAAACCTGTCCATCGAAGGATTTTATTTGCCATGAAAGAGATGGGTCTAACCCATAAAAGTGCTTATAAAAAATCAGCCAGAGTCGTAGGAGAAGTCTTAGGTAAATATCATCCACACGGTGACCAAGCTGTTTACCAAACTATGGTCCGCTTGGCTCAAGAATTCTCCATGCGCTATCCCTTAATCGACGGGCAAGGAAATTTCGGTTCAATTGACGGTGATTCGGCAGCAGCGATGCGTTATACCGAAGCTAGACTTGCCAAAATTTCCGAAGAAATGCTTTCCGATATCGACAAAGATACGGTAGATTTCGGTGACAACTTTGATGGCTCACAAAAAGAACCTCTGGTCCTTCCTGCTAATCTTCCCAACCTCTTACTCATGGGGTCAGAAGGTATCGCTGTTGGTATGGCTACCAAAATTCCTCCACACAATCTCAAGGAAGTAGTTGATGCCATCACTGCCTTAATCGACGTGGCCAAAGTTACTGACTCTGTCATTGATGAAGCTAATATTGAAAATCAACCATTTAATCAAATTGTCGGACACTTAGAAAGTCCAATCGAAATAGATACTCTTTGTGAGTTTATTAAAGGTCCAGATTTTCCAACTTCTGGCTGTATCTACGACCAAAATGAAATTAAGAAAGCGTATCACACCGGTCGAGCTAGTATCGTCAATAGAGGAGTTGCGGAAATTGTGGAGAAAAAGAATGGAAAATTCCAAATTCTCATTACCCAACTTCCATACCAAGTCAATAAAGCCAAACTTATTACTCATATTGCCGAACTTGTCAAAAAAAAGAAGTTAGATGGCATTAGTGATTTACGTGATGAATCAGATCGAAAGGGTTTAACCGTAGCTGTAGAGCTAAAACGAGATGCCAAACCAAAAAGTGTTCTCAACAATCTTTGGACCTTAACCGAACTTCAATCATCATTCCCAGTCAATATGGTGGTCCTTTCTTCCGACGGTACACCACACTTAATGAACCTTAAACAGATGTTGATGGAGTACACCCATCATCGTCAAAACGTTGTTGTCCGCCGAAGTCAATTTGAACTTAAAGATGCCAAGGCAAGAGCACATATTCTTGAAGGCTTATTGAAAGCTTTAGATATTATTGATCAAGTCATTGAAACCATCCGTAGCAGCGAAAGCACCGAACAAGCTAAGCAAAATTTAATCGGTAAATTTGGTTTTTCAGAATTACAGTCACTCGCTATCTTGGAAATGCAGCTTAAAAAACTCGCCCATCTTGAACGAGAGAAGCTAGAAGCTGAATACAACGAATTAATGTCACGTATTAAGAATTTAGTTTCATTACTCAAGGACCCCAAACAAGTTCTTAAATTGATTAAAACTGAATTGGCTCAGGTTGTAGAAACCTATGGAGACGCTCGCAAAACCAAGGTTTACAAGAGTCCAGTAGGAGAGTTTTCAGACGAAGATTTAATTGCTCAGGAAGAAACTATCATTACGTTGACTAAAACTGGATATATCAAACGCATGCCCATTGATTCATTCCGTGCGCAAAGTAGGGGAGGGAAGGGCGTTACAGGTATGACCGTAAAAGATTCCGATGAAGTTTACTTAATGACCAGTGCAAGTACCCATGATCAGTTATTGGTTTTCACTAGTCGAGGGAAAGTCTTTAGTTTGAAAGTATGGGAACTACCCGAAGGTAGTCGCACCAGTAAAGGTCAAGCTATCATCAATTTGGTTAATATTGATGCCGATGAAACCATCCAAACACTCTTACCGTTGTCTAAAACTGCACTTCAGCAAAAGAATTTCTTATTCTTTACCACCAAAAAGGGGAGTGTCAAAAGAACTAAGGCAGTAGAATATACAAATATCCGAAATAACGGACTAATCGCCGTTAAACTTACTCCAGGAGACAAACTTGTCTGGGTAAATCTATCGTCAGGAAGTGATCACATTCTCTTAGTTTCCAAAGAAGGAAAATCTATCAAATTCCCAGAAACAGACGTTCGTCCAACCGCTCGAGACACCATGGGTGTCCGCGGCATTATGCTCTCAGATGAAGACTTCGTTGTCGCGATGGAGAACATCAATCCGATTGACCTAGAAAACGATAAGAAGAACAAAACATTTCGCGACGTTTTGACTATTACTGAAAAGGGCTTGGGCAAACGTACCCCAGTCACACAGTATCCTTTACAAAAACGAGGTGGTATGGGCGTAAAAGTGATGGAAGTCACCAAGAAAACTGGTCAAATTGCTAACTCTATGGTTGTCACCAACTCCGATGGGGAACTTGTCATTACCACCAAAGAAGCTCAAGCAATCAAAATGTCAGTTGCTTCTGTTCCGGTACTTCAACGTCCCACCCAAGGGGTCATCCTTATGCGATTTGCCAAGACAGGCGACCTCGTCACCGCCGTCACGACCATAAAAGCTATTTAAGAAATTTGTCGTGGATTTCTTTTAGTTGTGGATTGGTGACGTGTGTATAAATCTGGGTAGTCGAAACGTTTTTATGACCAAGCATTTCTTGGACACTTCGAAGGTCTGCACCATTTGATAAAAGCGAAGTTGCAAAGGAATGTCTTAGTACGTGTGGCGATACTTTGACTGGTAAACCGGCTTGTAAACGATATTTTTCTACAATACGTTGGATACCTCTAATCGACAATCGTTTTTTTTCACCCGGCATGGTTGGGTCAGCTTTTCTGCCACCAAACCTTATCCAAATTGGCTTGTGTGCGTCTTTACGTTCCGTTAAATATTTATTCAACCAGTCAGCGGCTCTATCAGTCAAAAATGCAATTCTCGATTTTCTACCTTTTCCTATCACTTGAAACTCTCTAGTCTTCAAATCAATTCTGTCTATCGACATCTTTGCTAGTTCACTGACACGAAGACCGGTGGAAAAAAGACATTCCATTAAGGCTCTATCGCGTAAACCTGCAATTTTACTTAAATCTGGCATTTCAAGTAGTCTTTCCACCTGTTCACGCGACAAAAATTTTAAGGACCTACTTTCGGTTTTTGGAAGCTCAATCTTATCAGGAGCAAGCGACTTGATTCCTTTTTTGGATAAATATTTCAAAAACGATCTCAATCCGATCATGTAATAAGATTGACTAACCGTAGCCAAAGTTCTGCCTCGATCATCTTCCTTTCGCGCCAAATACAGACGATATCTTCGAATAATTTCTGGGCTTAATCTCTCTATATATTCTTGTTGATACTCTTTTGTAAACCAAAGCCTAAAGGTCTTAAGGTAGTGAGAATACTTAACTAAAGTCTGTTTACTATAGTTTTTCTCAATCTCTAGATGAGAAAGAAATCTAGAAACCAATTTCTTAATTGTTAAATCTTCTGCTGATCGCTGCTTGGCCATATCTATAACTGTAGTACATAATCATAAACAATTCACGACAATTTATTTTCACGGAATTGTTCTTTTCACGGAAAGAGTAGGGGAGTCGCACACTTTTTAGAAACATATTCTCAAATTAATAATCTCTCTATTACTAAAAAATCTCTCTGACAATGCATTTCTTATTGCTAAGAATATTAACAATATTTCTTTAATAATATAAATACGTTTATCGATGGTTATATTAATTTCATTGACAATTTCACAAGACAATAATCAATCAAATAACCAGGAAAAGAATCAATATCTAATAACAACATTTAGCCTCAAAACACGAGCCTCTGTAATGCCCCTAAAAAGGCTTCTAAATCAAATAATGGGTACTTAATCGTCTATAGATATCATGGTCATATTATTTAAGAAGATTAAAGTTTTCGGGTAATTATTCATTTAGCCTCAGTAGGCACGAAATCCATAATAATGAACCTTTAATGGATTGGAATAGGGGGTTTATCTAAATATATTGAGCATTATTTCGGGTTTTACTTCGGAATTGGGTAATCATATAAAAAGACTTCTCCGATTCGTCAGAATTTACCGTACGTCGCAGAAGATACATTCCACGACGTTTAGAAACAAGCTCTAAAACGCGACAGGTGACTCCTCTATTAATGATGGAGTAGGGGTCATCATTGCCCAATAGCAGTAACACAAGAATTAATTAACTGCTAATTGCTACAACGGGAACACCTTCATTCTCTTCCTAGTAGCCATACCACAGCTTCGGGTTCCTCTCCAACCCTATCATTCAGGAACTATATCATTCCATATCATAATTAATTATCACTTATCCACATTCCCTGCTACCGTGAAAACTATAGGACTTTGTGAAAAGTAATATTATAGGATACTCTCCCCCCTCCTCTATCCGACCCAAGACGTGGTTAAAAAGGCTGTAAATACAATAATTAAATTAAAAACAACGAACTCTAGATAGTTCAATGGCGCTAATTTTTCAGTTATTCTTTGTTCAAGAATCCCCAATAAAGTATAAAAACAGCTTGTCAGCACTAACCCTCCCATAAACGATTTAATTGGCCAAAAAGACACTGCATACCCATAAAACCCCATTAATATTGTTAAAACTATAGTAATTCGAACCACTCCTGGCATATTCTCAGATTTCAAGTCTACACTCCACAAACTTGCAAACGATAGGATGAATGTAATAACACTTGTAAGTAACATATTTGACCAAAATGGAATTCGAAGTGACAACATCATCGAGAAAAAGAATAAACTAATGATCAAGGTCATAATGAAGCTAACTGATCTCGCGGCTCTAAATAACTGAATTGACTTGATAGAGGCCACTGAGAAGATATTCTCAGTCAACAAAATAGCGTATACACCTACAACATAAATAGCCATATATGCTACTTTGACAACACCCCCAAGGAATAAGGATGTTTCGATTGGAAAGTTAAGTCCTAAAAATCTTGGGATTGCACTCGGAAGCATGTTGGCAAATAATCCTGCACCAATGGTAAATGTAGTCGGTCTGACCATCAAAGCTATCCACTCCCAACCCTTCAGATCTTCAAATAAAACCCATGCAGATAGGATATACGCCAAAACCCCTACAATGACCACCGCTGCCAGTCTTTGATCTACACTCACTACAGAAGCTACAAACAAAGCTATCCCCAAAAATACTGATACCAAAAAGAACTTAACTCGTTTGGTCATCCGAATGCTCTAAATTTGTCCATAAGTCCATGACATCATCATGATCGTCTAATAAATCCAATAATTCAATTGCTTTAGCGTGTGTGTCTTCGTCCAACTTCAAAGTAGGAACTGGATGCATGGCTAACATATAAGAAACAGCTCCAGGTCCTGCCAGTGAACCTCCGTGTTTCTCTAATAGTGTTCGAATTTCAGTACCTGTTCGATTTCTGTTGTCTGTAGCACAGGTGATCATAATTCCAATTCCACCAGGACCATATCCCTCATAAACGATTTCGATCACTTGTTCTCCACCAACACCTAATCCTTTGTCTATTGCCTTCTTAATATTGTCATTTGGCATGTTCACACTTCTGGCTTCGTCGAGAATTGTCCTCAAAGTTGCATTCAAATCTGGATTACCAGAATTCCCTTGTTTAGCAGCTATTTGTATTTTTTTTGCAATTTTTGTGAAAACTGCTGATCTTTTTGAATCTACAATGGCTTTCTTGTGCCTAATTGTCGACCATTTTGAGTGTCCTGACATAACAACTCTAAATTCTATCACTTGACACCATCGACTTCGCTACTTATATTCTCTAATCAATGGCCGATTCGAACACCCTTCTCATTTTGGAACGTCAAGCAATCCAAAAAGCACTAACCTCAGAATGGAAAGAAGCTATTACCCTCAACGAAAGTATCGTCGCAGAATTCCCCGATAACATCCCTGCATATAATCGACTGGGAATTGCTTTTTTGAAAACAAATCAACCCAATAAGGCTAAGAAATATTTCAAACAAGTATTGGAGATAGACCCTTACAATACTATCGCTAAGACAAATCTCAAAAAAGCTAACTCTAAATATCACATTGAAACAACTTCACAAATCGTCAACAGTAGTCATTTCAGTTTCATCGAAGAACCAGGAAAATCTCGAGTTATACCACTTAGTAATACTGGTGAACCTCAAGTGATAGCCAATCTATATTCAGGTTTTGAAGTAACTTTAAAACCAGGTCCACGCAAGATTCGAGTTGTAAACTCTGCAGATCAACACATCGGTTACCTCCCTGACGATATTTCTCTACATTTAATTAAACTCATAAAAGCAGGATATCAATACCAAACCCTAATCAAATCAGCCGAAATTGGATCAGTAGAAGTCTTTATTAGAGAATTAAAGTCAAGTAAGAAAATGCGCGGTACACCAAGCTTTTCTAATGGTCATCATCTTGACGAGATTGACATCTCATCAGGTTCCACTTCACAACCTCCGCTTGAAATCTACGACTCTACGCTAGAAGAAATGGAATAAGCACTCATTTCCCGCTACCCAAGACCAAAACTACATCAGTCCCCAACTCTCGACCCGACCAATCTTCTATTTTCTCACTTGTATTATGTTTACAGTTTAAATTTACTTCTAAAAATTTAATTGTTTCCAACCACATCTCTTTATTGCCTAATACCATACAACCTCCTTGGTATATTTTTTTACCAGATATCAATTCCACCACTCTTCCACCGGCACTATCAACCAATCGACTATAAGTTCTGGCATAACCGTCGATTCCAGTGGCGTTGACCAAACTTACCTCAGCTCCTTGATTTAATATTTGCTCGTAAACCCATTGATTTCTATTCCATGCGTAAACTGCCTGATTAAGTCTTTTTGAAACTACCCCATCGGCCTCCTCTACTTCGTCATAAGTATTCATTGGTAAATTTAGTTCTATTTCTCTCCCTTTTTGAACTAACGCAGAGGTGGCTTTATAAACCCTGTATCTATCAGAGAAGGATAGATTAGTCTGAATCGAACTCCAAACGCCTTCTATGAGTCCTGCAGGGTCTGTTTTTACCTCAGCTTTCAACACCCCTCCGATAGCTACACCCATTGCCTTTGAGACACTATCCCTTGTTAACTCTAAGGAGTTTTTCTCTCTCAATCCCCTTCTATATGCTTCAGCTCGGAGTTCCCCACCATTACTTGAAAGTGGAATTATTAAGTCGTCTGGCAAATTTAAGAAAAAAATCATTTCGTTTTTGGGTCGTAACCCAATAATCGACATGCCATTTCGACCAATTACTAGAATATTCCCCCCCAAACTATCATCAAATCTACTAATCTTGAATACATCTAAAAGTATGCCGAAAACCACTACACCGAGAAAGCCACCAGCCAACCAATATATGATTTTGTTTTTTTTCAAGTTTATTAAAGTTAATTTGCTCCAAATACTCCATCAAGATAACGAACTTGCTTATGGCGAGATTTTTCTAAATGATCAGATCTTTTTAACCATCGACTAACCACCTCACTAAGATGTAGACCACCGACAAAATTAGGAAAAACTACATAGCTTGCACCATACTTGTATAGCGTTTGTGCATCCTCTTTGGTTTCTGCGTCCACCACTATTGGTGTATAAAGTTTGTGAGTTTTTAAATACTCAAGTAAAGTCAGGTTATCATTTAAATCCTTGACTGTGGAAATAATTAATTTCGCTTTCTTCAAATTAAGAACTTCATAAGCATCAGCATCACCTATATCTGCAAATACCGTTCGAATCCCCTGCTCCTGCATTTTAACGAGTACTTCGTTATCAAAATCTACTACCACCAAATTACTACGTTGAGATTTCTTTAAATTAGTGACCATACTTCTACCCATCCGATGACAACCGATCAACACTATGTGATCTTCGAATTCACCTTCCCTCTTATCTCCATTTTGTTGACTTGCTCCACCACTAAATTTGTTAAGTAAAGGTTTTAACAATAAATACAATTTGTCAGCCCATTTGAATAATACGGCACTCGTACCCATAGTCATCAAAGCAGCAACGGATACCACGCCTGCTAGATCATCACTCAAGTAACCTTTATGAACCAAGAGACTAACCAAAATGAGTCCAAATTCACTAATTTGAGCCATGCCAATACCTAACAAAAATGAAACTCTCGAGCCATTTCCAAATAACCTAGCAAAAATATATGTAATTATAATTTTGACAAAAATAACCATCAAACCATATTGAATTCCTACCCAAACAACGCTTGTAGATATTACGAAACTCATTCCAAGATTCACAAAAAAGACCGTTAGGAAAAACTCCTTCAAAAATTTCAGCTTAGTTCCCAAATGTTCTCGCTCTACAAATCCAGAGAGCGACAATCCAGCCAAAAATCCACCAATCTCCATCGAGAGTCCAAATACTTTACCAGCCAAAATTGCTGACAAAAAGCACCAAGATAAACCTACCATTACTATCTCTTCGGCGTTTAGACGTAATACTTTGTGAAGATATTTTATAAGCACACCCCCACCCAAAACACTTAAAACAAATGCTCCAATTGTTCTAATTATCACCTGCCCCACTCCCCCATTTCCTCCAATCAATACTAAAAGTAATACAGCTCCTATATCTTGAAAAAGTAAGATTCCTACTGCTAATTTTCCAAACGCACTGTTTAAATCTTTTCTTTCTTGTAACCACTTTACACACAAAATTGTCGATGAAAATATTAAGGGTAAAGCTATGTAAAAACCACTAGTAGTACCGTAACCAATTAATAAATATAAAAGCGAAATAAAGCCTAATAGTTGAAAAAATGTAAGTAGACTTACTTTTAGTCCACTTACCATCAAATCATGTACTCTCATTTCAAGACCAATCAAGAATAACAAGAGCATGACCCCTACACTACCCAAACTATGAATAATAGTTGTATCCAGCCCTTCCTTTGGCCACATATTAGCTACAATCCCTACAATCACATACCCAAGAAGTGCTGGAAACTTTATCCGTTTTACCAAAACTCCAACAAAAATCGCTGCTACAAATAATAAACTGAATACTGTTAGTTGATCCACCTTACAAACATGATATCAGTCTTGAGACTTCTTCTGGGAGTGGACAATCTACATCAATCTGCCCACCTTCATACTTAAAAGATATTTTAGCTGCGTGTAATACATGATGATTAATCCTCAATCTGTCTTGATTCATCAAATTTTTATTTAAGTATTTAGAATCAGCAAAAATTGGATAACCTAAATGTGATAAGTGAACCCGAATCTGATGTGTCCTCCCCGTATGTGGTTTTAGTCTCACTAAACTTAAGTTCTCTGATGGAAATTGCTTTTCTACTTCCCATTCTGTCATAGCACGCTTCCCTTCATAATGCACTTGAAACTTGTGTCTATCAAATTGACTTCGACCTATTGGTAAATTCACACCTCCCTTTGAAGGCGTCATTAATCCATGCACAAGTGCTAAATACTCTTTTGCAACCTCTCTTTTTGCAAATAATCCCATTAACTCGATTAGTATTTTAGGGCGAAGGGCTATCAATAGACATCCGCTCGTTTCTTTATCTAGCCGATGACACACTCCCCATCTGTCTTTCATTATTTTAATTTCGCCTAATGTTCCCTCCCATTTATCAACTTCTGGTAGTAGATTTTGTCGAACAAAGCTCATTACAGTCACCTCATCTTTAACGGATTCGGCTTCATTTACAACAATTCCTGCTGGTTTACTTAAGACCGCTAAATCTTTATTTTGAAAAATGATCTCTGGTAGTTTCATATAAGAAAAAGGTTAAACCCATACATACGATTATGTCACTCATGTTCACTTTTATAATTCCAAGGTTAATGTAATCCCAAACACTTCCATGAACAAGTCGAACAAATAAATTAGTAATACCACCACCTAGAATCATTTGAATACCCAAATCTTTAGGTAATTTTTTATACATAACCACTAAAATACAAAATATGGCTAATCCTAACCAATTACTATCCTGTAATAAGCCAAATGCTACCCCACTATTCATAATTCCATAATCTACATACCTCAAATACTCTTGTAATATCAAATCTAAAATCAAAATCAAGATAAAAACTCTACTCACCTTTTTCGACCACCTTCTCACAATTCATACAAAACAACGCAGTAGGTTTGATTGCCAATCTGTCAGTGTCAATCATTTTGCCACATTTCTCACAAATTCCGTACTTACCTATCTTAATCCTCGTTAGAGTTTTTCTAATGCTAACTATAGACTTACTGATTTCATGTCTTAAAGCAGACGATCTCTCGTGGTCAACCTGTTCAGCTACATCTGCATCAATCGAGTTGTCTTCTTCTCTTTTATTGTGCTTAAAAGGATCTTCTTTGAGTAAACTTTTTTTAGCTTTTACTAAGCGCTTTTCTTCACCTTTCAAAAAAGACTTTAGAGGCTCTAGCAGGTCTTTAGGAAACTTAATGTCAGTCATCAGCGTAGTCTATACCATTGAGCCTCTTTTAAGCAACTTAATTGGGTTAAATAAGCGTCTTCCAGATCTAGAATATATGACTAACAGTCCACATATTATCGATATTACTAACGAAATAATCATAGGTAAATTAATTTTGCCTCCGATCATTGAGAGACCCAACCAAGTTGGCATCAAAATCAAACCCAAACCTGAAATAAAACCTGCTTTTGCCTGAGTGCGTTTATTACGATACCAATCAAAAGTTCGATACTCATATTCAAGGTGCCACAGGAAAACAAAAGCTACTAAGCAAATTAGTCCTTGCCAAATAGCAACTGGTACAAGTAGAAAATGATTTAGGTTTCCTCCATGAAGCACTACTCCCACTCGTTCTATCGGCACTGCGCCAAAAAAAGCTAAAACCATCACATCTAGAGCCTCATATAATTTAACTTCACCTTTTTTGGAAAAAAGTACGGCACCACCAATTAGTCCTAACACCAATCCCCAAAAACTGTACCCAGGATAATCTACAAGCATGATTATCCTTAGCCAATTTGCAGAAAATGTTTGTAAGTTTTCCAAGACAAAGATTAATCGAGAAACTAGAAAGGCACTGGCAGCAGAAACGATAGAAATGTCAAATAAAGTATTCTCTAGCCAATGAAACTCACCACCTTTTTTGTAAACTACAAATCCAAACCACAAAACTGCTAAGACCACAAAAACGCTATGTACTTGCATGCTCAACATCTCCATCATTGTATACTAGTCTTTACCTATGCTATCAGTCTCTCATGGTGCCATTGGCGCCCTCATTGCATCTTATATTCCCAATCCCTATTTAGCCGCACCAATCATCATCGCCTCACATTTTTTGGGAGATTACATCCCCCATTGGGATGTAGGTCAAGGCCTTTCAAAAGCCAAGAAAAGCAAATTAAGGGCTTTTGTTGAAGAATTAATAACCGACTTCCCTCTCTCGATTGCTTTAATATATTTTTGGTTTCAGGCTGGGCAACCGCAAATTAATTATCAAGCTTGGTTTGGCTGGTTTATGGGGCTACTCCCTGACTTTATCGAATTCCCCCATCTCTTCCTAAATTGGAATTTCACCCCCATTAGACAACTAGCAGCAATTCATAAATCTTTTCACCGCTCCATTCCTAACAAGGTTAGAGGCTTATTACCTCAAGTTGCCGTGCTTGTTCTGGTATATCTTCTTAAACCCTAATTATTCGTTCACCCGATTAATGTATTCACCAGTTTCTGTGTTTACCTTAATCTTGTCACCAGGTTTAATGAAAAGTGGGGCTTGGACTACCAAACCAGTTACTAATTTAATAGGCTTCAATAAATTTGAGACGCTATTCCCTTTCTCCCAATGATCAGCCTCTGCTACTTCCATTACCACACTGGCAGGCAACTCGACACCAAGGATCGTATCGTTCCAAGATAATACCCATGCTCTCTCCCCTTCAACTAGATAATTAACATCATCTCCGACTACTTCAAGAGCCATTTCAGTTTGTTCGTATGTGATTGGATCCATGAAAAAGAGATTAGTCTCATCTTTATACAAATACTGAAGATGTTTTTTCTCAAGTAGAGCTTCCTCTACTTTGTTACCTGAAATATAACTTTTAGTGACTGTTGAACCAGAGATGAGATTTCGAGCTTTAATTTTGATATTTGCATTCCCTCGACCCATCTTTATAAAGTCATACTTCATGACTTTCCAAGGAATTTCATCTTCTACAAAAGTAACACCAACTTTGAGCTTATTTACGTCAATCATAGCCACGAAATTATACTCCTAGTATCCGTTTAACCCAAGTTATGGTGCCGAGAGAGGGGGTCGAACCCTCACGAGGTTTAAGCCTCAAAGGTTTTTGAGACCTTCGCGTCTGCCATTCCGCCACCTCGGCATTTACAAAATCCCACCTAGTCCAATATTATCTCACAACTTTTAGGCATGACCACGGTCCAAACCATAGAAACGAATCTTCTCACCTCTGAAGCGTAAGTCGATCATCCCCAATGCTCCATTTCTATGTTTAGCAATTGAAAGTTTGTATTGTTCTAGATTTGTTTCATCAGGTTTGTACAAAAACATTACTACGTCAGCGTCCTGCTCGATTGATCCTGATTCTCGCAAATCAGATAGTTGTGGAATTTTCTCCCCCCTACTCTCAACGGCACGAGAAAGCTGTGACAAAGCTAAGATTGGGATTCGAAGCTCACGAGCTAAGTTTTTAAGACCCTGTGAAATCGCCCCCACTTCTTGAACACGAGAATCATATTTACCGTCTCCATGAATGAGCTGCAAATAGTCTACTACTAATAATTTTAAGCCTACTTCAGCATGAAGTCTTCTAGCTTTTGTCCTCATCGCCAACAAAGATTGACCAGGTTGATCGTCTATATATATAGGCGCATCGGCTAAAATTCCCATTGCCTCAGAAAGTTTTTCATAATCGGACGGTGAAAGATTTCCTGTTTTCATCTTCCAAGCATCTATACCGGCTTGACCCACCAACATACGATCGACTAGTTCTAGTTTACTCATTTCCAAAGAAAACACGCCTACAGGAATCTTATGAGTAACTGCAGCAAACTGAGCAATATTCATAGAGAAGGCAGATTTACCTACGCCAGGGCGTGCAGCCAAAATCACCAAATTACTATCTTGTAAACCAACAAGGATATCGTCAAGATCCTTAAAACCTGTAGGTACACCACGCAATCCTCCAGCCAATTTCTGTAATTCATCTAATCTATCAAAACTCTCAGCTAAAGCTTCTTTTATCGGAACAAACGATTTCTTTACGTTTTTCTCAGATAGTGCAAAAACCGTTTGCTCTGCCTGATCCAAAATAGAACCAAGAGTTTGTGATTCGTCAAATACTAATTCAGACAATAAGGCTGAAGCACTTATCATTTGTCTCTTGATATAAGTTTCTTTGACAATTGATGCATATTTGATGACATTTGCCGAAGATGGAACAAAGTTTGTCAAATCAGACAAATACGCCATCCCCCCCACTGTCTTCAAATTCTTATCGTGTTTTAGTTTTTCAGAAACTGTCACCACATCAATAGGGTCACGAGCTTCATACAAGGCAACTATCGCTGCGTAAACCATTTCATGGCGAGATGTATAAAACATTTCAGCCTTAAGTGATTCTGCCACATCGATAATAGCTTCCTTATCAATTAAAATAGCTCCCAATACAGACTTCTCTGCATCATCAGAATGAGGTGGAATTCTAGGATTTAAATTAGACATGTAGCGCTATCACTTCGGTGTTTTCCGATAGTGAGTCAGCGTCAATTTTCAGCTTGTCCAAATCTTTCTTCAAGTTCTCAAACTTGACACTGGACAATTGTCCTTCTAAACCGTCCATACTTTCGTATCCTGTCAAGATCAGATAAGTCGGTGCCAATTTATCAATTGCATAATTTGCATTACTCACATTGGCAAAGACAACATCAGCCTCACCGTACTTTTCAATTTGTTTATCTGTTAAATCTTGGCCAAGATATGCTGATAAATCAACCAATATCACACCTTCAGCACGCAATGTGCATGCTTTGAATTCTACTGATTTATTGTCCTTCTGAGAGTCAAAAATAAAAGATACCATCCCCAACTCATATTCACCGTCTTTCTCAATTCTAAAAGACTTATCACGAGTCGCAGCAGGCAGTTCTACGGCTTCTCCGACCACACTATAACTCACGTCCCCTCTTTCTTTATTAGTTGTAGCATTACCTACGACAACAACAGTCTTTGTTTTTAATCTAAATGTATTTGCTCCTACAAATGTGATCTCCATTTGGGGTCTATCTTAGCATAACTATCAAGACTTCCATCCTTGCATTTATTGCCTCATACTGATAGATTGACAGCTGACCAACTATGAAGAAAGAGGTTCTTTTTGCCGTCATCTTAGGTCTGATACTTGGAGGAGTGCTACTCTTTGGTATCCAATTAGCTGAGAAATCTAGTCAACAAGCTAATTCTGCAACCTCATCCAAACAAGAACCTACCCCTTCGATAGATGAAGTATCGCCTAGTATTACACCTTCAATAGTACCCACAAAAGGTTTAACTATCACTGCTCCCTTAAATCACAGCCTTGCTTTCAAAACTCCATTAAAGATTACAGGTACCGCAACTCCTGGTTCTACCGTAATTATCACTAGTGAAGAAGATGAACGTATTGCCACAGTCAGCGACTCTGGAACTTTCACAACTGATTTCAATCTTATCGGTGGAGACAATTTAATTACACTGACCCAAGTCTTCCAAGGTGTATCCACCACTGCAACAGTTTCAGTAATATATACAACCGCAAAACTAGATGACTAAAACAATTTTGATAACTTTAGTACTATTTCTCACTTCAATTACTAATGTTCTTGCCATAACTCCGACGCCAACAATTGAAGATACTCCCCTAGCCACAGACAGCGACACAATCAAAAAAGAGCTTCAAGAAAAAATTAAGAATGTTGTGGACGAAAAACTAAAAGTAGATCCTCAGTTAGTTCAAACCACCCTTAATACTAATTCTGCTATCGATACAAACCGATGGTATGGATTTGTGGGAACTGTGACAGCTATCAATCAAGGTGTTATCGATTTAAAGTCGCTAAACTATGGTCCTCTTCAGATAACTACAGCTACCGATTCAGCCATCATAAAAGATGGTAAGTCGATCAAACTTGATCAAGTCTCAATTAATGACAATCTTATTGCGATAGGTAAATTAAACAATCAAGGCATTCTCAAAGCCAAGAGACTTGTCGCCTATAAACCAACTACTGCTGTAGTTAAACAAACCATAATCGCCACTGTCTCAAAAATTAATACCGCCAAAGATACACTCACCTTAACCACCAAAGACAACTCCTACGAAGTTAGTTTAGGTAAGAAAATCAAAGAAGAAGTTTCAGATTTCAAATTGAATTCTCAAATTGTCGGTGTCATACTGGTTGACGGTACCAAGTCACCAGTCTTAACTCTCTATAAAACTCTCTAAACGCCATTTCGCTTATCTTTTACTGATTGCTAATTCCCTACTCTGGGGGATCATTCCACCGTTAGCTAAAGCTTCTTATAGTACTATCTCCCCTGTTCAACTTTTATTTTGGAGATTTTTACTAGCCACTATTATCTTTTTGCCTTTCACTATCTCAAAAACCAATATCAGGGCGAAAATTAAACAACCAGGAAAACTACTTCTTCTTGCACTATTAGGTACTCCACTAACCTTACTACCACTTTACGAAGGCTTAAAACAGACCTCTTCTTTTGAAGCATCCTTATTGTCTGCAATTGGACCAATATTTACCATCTTCGGCGGCTGGTTAATATTAAAGGAAAAACTGAACAAATCTGAAAAACTTGGCGCTTCACTTGCCCTAATTGGCACACTTATTATTACCTTTGTCGATGGAGGTCATAAAGACTTCAGCCTTGGAAATGGCAACCTACTCATTGTTCTCTCAAATATTATTTGGACAGCTTTCTTGCTACTTTCCAAGCGCTTAAAAGCCGATCCAATACAAACGAGTTTGATTTCATATGCAGTTGGCGCCTTATTCTTCGGACTGTACGCCTGTTTCCAAGGCATTCCTTTAGTTACTAAAAGCCTATTCAACTCCTCCAATCTGCTCTTAATCGGATATCTTAGTTTATTTGGCTCAGTTGTTGCTTTCTGGGCTTACTACAAAGCCCAAACCTTGATCGAGGCTTCTGAAGCAGCCATTTTTACCTATCTACACCCCGTCTTTGCCTTCCCCTTGTCAATTTTCTGGCTTAAAGAGTCGATTTCCACTCCCATCATGCTTGGCTTAGCTTTGGTTGTCTTTGGAGTCTTCTTGTCCCAAAGAGCCACTCGTGTGCTAAAATAGACCACTGTATGAAAGCTAATTTGCATCCTACCTACCATCAGACTGCCATTAAGTGTGGCTGTGGCAACACATTTACCTTAGGTTCAGTGCTCCCTACCCTTCAAGTAGATATTTGCTCCAAATGTCACCCTTTTTATACTGGTGAGCAAAGATTTGTCGACACACTTGGTAAAGTAGATAAATTCATGGCCAAAAGACAGGCAGCCATTGCCTCGCCAGTTGCTAAAAAATCTAAAAATCAGAAAAAAGATAATTCTCAACATAAGTCCCTCAAGGACATGCTTTCAGGCGTAAAAGTTGCAGAGTAGATGAGCTTTGACTATCTTTCCGAAACCATCAGCCAGCTAGAGGCTAAAATTTCTCATAACACCAAACTACTTGAGGATCCCGAACTCAAGGAGTTAGCTTCTGAAGAGATAAAAAGCTTAAAGTCCCAACTTGATGCTCTCCGATCCGGCAATAATAATGATGATGATTCAACAGAATCTATTCAGCTCATTAACGATGCCCCGGTGATAATAGAAATTCGTGCAGCTGCTGGTGGCGATGAGGCAAGTCTATTTGCTGCCGACTTAGCCCGCATGTATATGCGTTTTGCCGAAAACACGGATCTAAAGTGTGAAATTTTGGACGAAAGTACCCTTAAAATCAGCAAATCAAAATCTAATCCTTGGGCTTATGGAACGTTTCAAACATTTAAAGCTGAAGCTGGTGTTCATCGGGTTCAAAGAGTCCCCTCTACTGAAAGTGCTGGACGCATACATACTTCAACAGCTACAGTAGCCGTCTTACCTGTGTTACCTCCAAAAGCTGTAGAGATTAAGGAGTCAGATCTTGAATGGCAATTTACCAGAGCTGGAGGACCTGGAGGACAAAATGTTAACAAGGTAAGTAGTGCTGTTCGTCTTACCCACAAACCAACAGGATTAATCACCTTTGTCAGAGTTGAAAGAACGCAAGAAAGAAACAAACAAATTGCTCTAGAAATGCTCCGCTCCAAACTTTGGGAATTACAAGAAGAAGAAAGATTAAAATCCATGGAGGACAGTCGTCAAGCAATTGGTCGAGGTATGCGTTCTGAAAAAATCAAAACTTACAATTTTCCTCAGAATCGTTTAACCGATCATCGTTTAGGAAAAAGTTGGTACTCTTTAAAGGAAGTGATGGAGGGAGATTTAGCCGATGTTCTCACCTACACCATCGATAACATTGCTATTCAACCACCTCTTTAAGTACTACTTCTACTTTTTTGTTTTCTCCGTTCCGCCAATACTCAATTGTCACTTTATCACCCACTTTCTTTTTTGACAGAGCTGCAGCTAAGCCTCCTTTGATATCTTTTACCTTGACTCCATCAAAACTAATCATGATGTCGCCTGTCACAATACCTGCTTGGTCTGCAGTTGCACCTTCAACTACCTCGACAATATATGCCCCTTCAGGCACTTCATTGTACAAAGCTGCATCTTTACTTATCATTCTGTATCTCACGCCCAACATCGCCCGTTTAAACTGGCCAGTTTGCTGAAAATTATCAATCGCTTCTTTGATGACATTGATAGGAACAGCAAAGCCAATATTTTGAGCATTTCCAGCCACAGCCACATTAACCCCGATTACTTCCCCAGAAGAAGTTAACAAAGGTCCTCCTGAGTTTCCAGGATTAATTGCCGCATCTGTTTGAATGACGTTCTCGATTTCTTCGACTTGACCTGCAAACTGGTCGCCCGCTTGTATTCCTCTTCCCAAACCGGAAATTACACCTGTGGTAACAGTATGTCTAAATTCTCCAAGGGCTGTACCTATTGCTACTACAAACTGTCCTACTTTTATCTTGCTTGAGTCACCGAGTGTCGAAACTGCTAATTCTTTTCCATCTTTGGGTTCAATTCTTAAAATTGCAAGATCAATAATCGGATCCCGATAAACATCTTTGACTTCGTATTCTGTGTCGTCTTTCTCAATCACTTTATATTTAGCTCCTACTTCACTAACAACATGCTTATTGGTCACAATTAGTCCTGCTTTATCTACAATGAACCCAGTACCAATATCTCTAGTTACAGATTTGCCCTCTCCTTGAGTATTTGACTGGTCACCAAACAGTCCAAATGGATCAAAAACCGTTTGTGGACGAGTAGTACTTACAACAGAGACAGTAACTACTGATGGACTCGCTTTGGAAGCAACATCGATAACTGCATTTTCTTCATAAATAAATTGAGACGAACTTTGACCAGATGAGGTAGGTAGTCCTCTTCTCTGCATTAGCTGATCCAAAGGCTTAATGACAAAAAATCTATCAGCCAATGCCCCACCTAAGGCTGAAATGATTATTAAAACTGAAATGAGTAAACCAAATACAAAATTCCGCATCAATAAAAAATCTTATAGCGACTCGATCGCTTTTTCAAGTTGATTGTCTGCTGTAGGATCTTTCTCATTAACAACATATTCAACTGCAATGTCTGGTTCAAGTCCTTCTTTATGTATATTTTTACCTGATGGCAACAGCCATTTTGCTATAGTGATGTGAATACCTGCCCCTCCAGGGAAATCTTCAACTTCTTGAACAGTTCCCTTACCAAAACTCTTCTCACCAACTAATTTTGCCCCAACTCTTTCGGCAAGAGCACCTGCCAAGATCTCACTCGCAGAAGCTGACCCTTTATTAATCAAAATCACTAATTTCTCACCAATTAATCTTCCGTTTCCATTCGCATTCATTGTCTCTGTTAAATTTTTACCTTGTTGTTTCACAATCACGCCATCAGCAATAAATTCGCTACCTAAGTCAACAGCTCGTTGCAAATATCCTCCAGGATTATTACGAAGGTCCAAGACCACGCCTCCTCGATTCTTAATATTTAGATATGCCGTTACTGCCGCTTCCCATTCATCTTTGGTTTTATCACCGAAGCGATTAACTTTGACTAAAAGTATATTTTTACTACTACCTACAAAACTATACTCTACTGAAGCTATATTGATCGTTTCTCTAGTTAATGTGTAATCTTTGGTATTCTTCTCACCTTCTCTAAAAATAGTGAGTGTGACCTGTTCACCTCTTTTTCCTCTAATCAAGTCAACAGCATCGTTTAAGGTTATTCCTTGGGTATCTTTATCAACTTTGTTAACTTCATCCTTTATATGCAAGATCAAATCACCAGCCTTAATCCCAGCTTTTTCAGCTGGATTTCCAGGTAATGGTGACATTACTGCTAATGTTTTGTCTACAAACCCTAATTGAATTCCCACGCCTGCAAATTCTCCTTGTAAATCTTCCTTGCTTCTTGAATTCTCAGTCGGTGGAAAAAAAGAGGTATAAGGATCGTCTAAAGCTGCGGTCATGCCTGCAATTGCTCCATACGTCATCTTCTTTACATCAAGGGCACTGGAATCCAAATATCTTTCCTCCAAGCGTTGCCAAACACGCCAAAACAAGCTCATATCGGCTTTTGATGCACTACTAGATGCTACCGAAACCATGCTGGTTTTTCTTCCCTGCTCCACGCCAAACAAAAAAGCAACTACTCCGACCAAAGCAACAATCGCTACTATTCTAATCTTTGTCAAAAAACCCATCTCTAAAGTCTACCTTCAAAAGGTAGCATTGCCAAGACCCTAGCTTGCTTGACCGCACTCGATGCTCTCTTTTGATGTTTTTGACAAACACCAGTTAACAATCGATTCACTATTTTCCCTTTTGGAGACAAAACAACTTGAAGACCTTCGATGTCTTTGTAATCTGGTTCACTACCCTTGACACAATATGCGCAAGGTTTATTGGATTTTTTGATTTTTTTCTTGACGATCATTTTTTTGTTCTAGTCGATTAATTAAAAAGGGATGTCATCAGCAATTTCCTGGGCTTTAGATTTCTTAGCAGATTTCTTTGCTCCAGTAGGTACTTCTTCGGCGAACACCTCACTAGCATCGCTGGCTACTGTATCAGTTGAACCTGAACTGTATGATGTTTCTTCTGATCCATTTCCACGTCCCTCTCCAAAAGCAATCATCTCGTCGATCACAATTTCAGTTGTCTGTCTCTCTGCCCCATCTTGACCTTGCCAGGTACGGGTCTGCAATCTGCCAGAAACAAAACATTTTCTCCCTTTAAATAAAACATTTGCACATATCTCAGCAAGTTTGTTCCAAGCGACAATCTTGTGATATTCAGCTCCTTCTTGTTTTTGCCCTGATGCGTCTACCCATTCACGGTTTGTAGCAATACCAAAGGTCACCACGGCTGTATTAGAAGGTGTATAGCGAAGCTCTGGATCTCTAGTTAGATTCCCAATCAACATCACTTTGTTAAGACTCCTGACACTCATATCTTATTTAGCCGCCTTTTTAGGCTTAGCTACTTCGTTTGTGACTAATAACAAATGGCGTAATAATGAATCTTCTAGCTTTAAAGATCCGAGTAATTTGGCAGTATCCCCACCAGAAATAAGCAAGCGTAAATAGTATGCCTTGGTTTCTTTTTTAATCGGATACACCAATGGTTTTACACCCCATTTATCAACCTCTGCTACCTTAAAACCGCTATTTTTACACATTTCGGTTAAGGTTTTTTCCGCCAAAATATCGTTCATCTTGGTGGGAAACAATGCGACTAATTCGTAGTTTTTCTGCATAACTGCGCTATTTTACAATACTTTGATCCATCCGCCAAGCCTAACTTCCGATCATGAACTCAACCACATCTCCATCCTTGATTATGTAGTCCCTACCTTCCATTCGTAGTTTTCCAGCCGTAGCTGCCTCTTTCCAACCTCCTAAAGTTACAAAGTCTTCATAAGTGACCACTTTTGCCTTGATAAACTTCTTCTCAAAATCGGTATGAATTACTCCCGCTGCTTCGGGTGCTTTTGCTCCTACCCGAGTCGTCCATGCCCTACTTTCCATTTCACCTGTCGTTAAGAAACTGATTAAACCTAAGGCTTTGTATGCAGCCTTAATTAGTCGATTCAAGCCTGATTGTGTAATTCCAAGAGCGGAAAGATATTCTTTAGCTTCTACATCACCTAAAGCCGCTACTTCAGCCTCAATCTTGGCACTTATTACCAACTGCTCACCATTCTCGCGTAGTCTCGCATCGTCTTCTGCCACATTTAAGACTTTTAATTCTTTTTTTGTACTCAAAAGACATAAATCTTTTACTTCTTCCAATTCATCTACACCAACTACCTCATCAGCTCTTTTACCTTCATTCAATCCTTGGTACAGTTTATCTACCAATTCCTTTTTCTTTTCCATACCCTTACTTCTGATTTCTTTTCCCTCTCTTACTCTCATGACTGTCTCTAAATCTTTCAAAATCAATTCCGCTTTTATTACTTCATAGTCGGAAACAGGGTCTACACTCCCCTCCTTGACCACATCGTTATCAGCAAAATCACGCATCAAATTGACAATTAAATCTACTTCTCTAATGTGTGAAAGAAATTTATTACCTAAACCAGCTCCTGTAGAAGCACCCTTTACTAGCCCAGCAATATCGACAAACTCTACCGTAGCGTAAACAATCTTGCCAGAATTACTCATTTTAGCTAACTTACTCAACCGATCATCTGGCACTTCTACCACTCCCACATTTGGTTCAATCGTGGCAAATGGATAATTAGCCACCAACGCCTGTTGACGTTTAAGTAGAGCATTAAATAGTGTTGACTTACCCACGTTGGGCAATCCGACAATACCAATCTTCAATCCCATACCCGCTATTTTCTCACACTATCTTTAACTTGATATCCCAACTTGCCAATTTGTTCACGAAGCTGATCTGCTAACACATAGTTCTTTTCGGCTCTTGCCTTTTCCCTAGCTTCAAGTAATTGCTTAACTTCATCACTCACTAGCTCAACTCTAAACAGATCTAACCCCAACACTTGATCAAATTTCTTTAACAAACTGGTTTTTAGCTCTTTAGTCAAATCACTTTTGACCACCTCCCAAACTACCGCTAAAGCTTCTGCCATATTTAAATCATTTTCAAGGCAGCTCGAAAATTTCTCGTCATAATTTTCAAAATTCTCAATCTTACCCTCACTAGGGTTCTGTGCTGCTTGCCTTAATTTCTTCAATGCAGTTGCCGCCGCCTCAAGCGACTCAAAGGTAAAGTTCATTACCTTTCGATAATGAGTTGTTAAGTACATATAACGTAAGGCTAAACTTTCAAATCCTTTCTCAGTCACATCTTCAACTCGAAGGTAATTATTATGTGATTTACTCATTTTGGCACCATTAATTTTCAAAAATGCATGATGCATCCATATTTTTGCAAATGGTTCTTTACCTGTATATGCCTCGCTTTGAGCAATTTCATTAGGATGATGGATACTTTTGTGATCTTCTCCACCTGTGTGAATTTCGAATTGATCACCCAAATATTTTCGACTCATGGCACTACATTCAATATGCCATCCAGGAAATCCTTCACCCCAAGGACTAACCCAACGCATTTGATGATCTGAAAATCTACCTACACATTTAAACCAAAGTGCAAAATCACTCACAGACCTTTTTTGATTATCTGTATTTACTTCTTCCCGCGCTGCCACCACCTTCTCCTCCAAACTCTGACCAAATAAATTGGCATATCTAGGGAATTTTGCCACTTCAAAATAAATTGCTTGATCAGTTTCATAAGCAAAGCCTTTAGCAATTAAACCCTTGATCATCTCAATTTGTTCTTGAATATGATCAGTAGCCTTACATTCAACATCAGCAGGTATGATCGCCAAACTACTCATCGCTTCGTGGAAATAACTTGTGAATTCTTCTGCCACCTCCCAAACTGTTTTTCCCGACTTTGCTGCTCCTTTTTCTAACTTATCTTCCCCTTCGTCACTATCAGAAACCAAATGACCCACATCGGTAATATTCATCACAAACCTAGTTTTGTAGCCTAAATAGCCTAATGCTCTCCTCATCACGTCATCATTAACATATTTTCGACCGTGACCAATATGGGTGTAGTCATATACAGTTGGTCCACATGCATAAATTCCCACCAATCCATCTTTGTTTGGTTCAACTTCAACCAACTCTTTAGAAAACGAATTATAGATTTTCATTACACTTTAAATTCTACATATTTATAAATTAGATTGTCTTTTGTTTTCAATTCTACATAACCCTCACAACGTTCAACAGACCAATACCATAACAAGTTTAGGCGCTTTAACAACTGCATCTGTGACTTATACACCATCACACTGCGCCACTTTAACCATACTTCTGACCAATTTAGGCATACCAAACTAGCACCAACCATCAATGTCTTAACAAAGTGATGGTGGACAAAGAACCGCCTCCCCCAACCTACTGGACTTACCCCCCAATACTGCCATTTTGATTTTGATAACAACTCATACAAAAATTTACTTAAGACAATATGATCTGGATGACCAGTTACTCCACCTGGACCATAACTTACCACAAGGTTAGGGTTAAAATCTTCCAGCTCTTTGCCTACCCATTTCTGCCAAGAAGTACTATTTTTCAAGCGAGCATCTTCAAATCCACCGCATTTCCAATCAGCAACTCTTAACACTCTCATAGCTTTTGATAACTCATCCAGTCGAATTTCTGTGGCACTTCGACCATTGCCATGAATAAAAATTTTACCTCTACCTCCATTTGTCACAATTAAAACTCTTACCTGCCACCCCAGCTTCAAGGCACGCAGGATCAACCCAGCGGTCATTACCGTCTCATCGTCAGGGTGCGGAAACACCACCAACAATTTTCCTTTTTTTATTTCTAACTCACTTTGAATGTTTAAACTCACTACGCCTATTTAGTCGTTTGCGGTCCCGCTTTGGCGGGAATGTTCCACCTCAAACTATTTCTCAATTTCACCAATCTTTTAGTAGTTTATTGTGGGTGCACGCTTCCCACCTACCAGTTCAAACAATTATAGCTTAAAATCCATTCCACTAACTTAAATTATGGGTAAAATATCTTCCGAACAAGATCCAAAAATGAGAGTAGATCTCAACATGCGTCGGCTACTCGAATCGTTTACAGCACAAATAAACGTTGAGATTGCACTTCGAGAGTGGATTGATAATGCTCTCGATGCTGCCCTTGGTGATTTTGGTACTCAAGGAAGAGTCAGTATTGTCATCAAATTAGACCGTAAAAAGAGACAGTTAGAAATAACCAATTTTGGTGGTCGAGCAATGAGTACCGAACAACTTGAAGAATTTCTGTGTTTTGCCTCCCCTTCTCGCAAAAACGGCTACGCACAGGGTCAGCATCACATGGGTGGTACTGCATCTCTATTGGCATGTACCCATCGGCTTCATGGTCATTTATATGTCCAAACTCAAGAAGAAAATTCGAATCGTATCAATAGTGTACAAATCGACCATCTATGGAACCAGCTCGAAGTTGGTAACAGTTTTCCTATCTCAACCAGTACTAGTTTGCCTTCCTCGCACTCTCAAACAACTTTTCTAATCGATGGAGTAAATCTAAATTTATTTGATCCAGAGCAATTAGCACGTTCATGTGATTCTTTGGGTTGGACTTATGCAAAATTGCTGGACGAGGGTCTGTTAAGTATTAGAGTCGAAGATGTTGGTAATGGACGTGCCTTTAGTCATCTTATTACCCCTGCCCATGTTCACCTCAAAGAAACTCTTCTTGATTACACGACCAAAGTTAATGGTTTTGAAACTAATTTCAAAGCTTACTTGACCGATCAAGAAGCCATGAGGATTCAAGCAGTAGATAGAGCTTTAAAGTATGGACATACAGCGACAAGTGCACTTCGCCACTATACCAGTGCCTTGATTTACTTTAACGGTCGCCTCATTCAGACCTTACCGCTTAAAGAATTACCAATTGGTATTACTCGCAAAGGCACTCTAGATGCCCTAACCGTTTGCATAGATATCAGTCCAAACCCTAGGTTAGTCCTTAAGAGGGATATTCTCAAAACCAAACTTCACTCCACTGATCCCACTACTACTGCAATCTTAGACAAACTTACCGAATTGATAGGACCCATTGTCGCTCAACTACTCAGAGATGAACATCGAGATGATGAATTGACATCAAAACATGCCCAGTCGCTTGAGAAAACTTTAGACAAGGCTTTTATTGCCCTGATCAAATTACTTGGCGATCAAAACTCTGTTTATTCTTTCCTTGGTATAGAGCCTTCATTACGCATCGAAACCTTTACAGTTGGAAATGCTTGCGAAGTTGAAACTAAACAAAAGAGACATAATCACTTAGCAAAAGTCTTACCCGGACTACACCCAAATAATTCTCAACCAAAAGTAATCAGTAGAGATATCGACGACTCTGGTGCTACTCTTACCGTTAGTGAATTAGAAACTCAGGGACTTCCCCCCGCAAGAATTGCCCGCCTAGGTGTACATAAACCTTCTGTAGTCATCGATCGTCAACACTCTGCCACCATTTCTGGCAGAGGTTATGTCGATACCATCTACTCCTATGCCATTATTCTCAATGCCGACTCACCTACTATCAAGCGTATTTTGGATGCTTTTGGGGTGAACCCTGCAGTAAACACTGCCCGTGTTTGGTTAGTTGAGCTAGTCCTCACTCAATTATTATTTGAAGTTGAATGTTCCAAGAACGGTCAAGTTTCACAAGAAGGTTTTAACAATATCAAATCCATCGTGAATGAGATCATTGCCTCAATGGACTAATGCACTAACCCTTCATTTTAGAAGCTTCACCAGTCCCAGCGATACTCTTAAAAAATCTACTTAAGACGTTTCCTCTCTTCTGTTTCTCTCTTGTATCAAAACTTTTCTTCTTAGCTTCATCATCTTGAACACTTTGTTGTTTCTGCGCCAAGATTTGCGCCTGTTCGTGTCTATATCTTTCAAGATCACTCATCACTCTATCTAATGCCGCTTTGTCTTTAGCTTGAATTTGCCTCTTCAAAGCTTCATCTTTGCCAGTTTGGTCACTTCCTGTGTTTGGAGTTTGAGTACTCGCAGCCGTGTTTGATGTCAAACTCTCTATCGATTTTGCAATTATTTCTCCTGGTAGTTTGGCTAAATCACCTACGGGATTAGTTGCCATCTTGATTAAATCTTACCCTACTTTCCAATGCTCTCATCAACGTCATGCCGTCTGCGAATTCAACTTCACTTCCTGTAGGCAATCCTCGACCTATTCGACTCACTTTTATGTCTTGTGAGATTTTTTCATTTTCCTGAAGTTTCTTTATTTTGGCATCTATATATAGTGCCGTAGCTTCACCTTCCATAGAAACATTAGTAGCCAAGATTACTTCTCGCACTTGGCTCTCTTGTAATCGTTTTAGCAAATTAGGAATAAAAAGTTCATCTGGACCAATATTGGCCATCGGATTGATTACCCCGCCTAAGATTTGATATACACCTTTGTAACTTTCTGCTTTTTCAAAAGCTAGCAAATCTAAAACGCTTTCAACTACACAAATAGTCGACTTGTCTCTACTTGGATCGGCACATATTGGGCAAATATCTTCTTCGCCAACATTCATACAGATTTCACATTCATGAGTATCAGGTTTTAATCTGGCTAGACTTGTGGCAAATTTTTCCAATCTTTCCTGAGGAACGTGTAATAGATAAAAGGCTAGTCTGGCTGCAGTTTTTGGGCCAATTCCAGGCAAAGCACTAAACGCATCAACCACCTTTTGAACCGGTCGGATTATCTTCATAGCTTCTACTTCTTCATCTGGCCGAGAATGGTCTGAAGCTCTCCCATGACCCCCTTCATCTCTTCAGCAGCAAATGCTTGAGCTTTGTTGATGGCTTCATTGATACTCTTGACCACCTCACCTCGATCTTTACCGTCGATCTTAAGATGCTTCAACTTACCATCACCAGAAACTACAACTTCCACTTCATCAGTTTTGACTTCAATTTTTTTGTTTTTAATTTTTAGCTGAATCATTGCCATTTTGGCAGCTGCAGCTCCCTGACTTCCGAATTGTTTTACGTTATTGAACATATTCTAAAGATTTTAACACTAACCAAAGACCTCCTCAGCCATTTTAGCCACTTCTGTCTTAACGTTAGCCTCACCATTGCTATGTAAGCTCGTCACAAATGAGTCAACTTTGAGACTCTCTTTATTGACCAATCGACATTTCAAACTCCGCAAATCACACCATTTTTTTAATGACTCTTCTACCAATCTTTTTTTAGTCTCTACCTCTAATTGCTCTTTATGAAACTTAAAGCCAACTTCCAAAATCAATGCTTCACCTTCTATTTCTGCCGGTCTACCTGCTTTTAACATACTTGCCAAACTCAAATTTTGTTCACCAAGTTCTTCACAAAACTCCCACCATTTTGTCTGGATTTTTATAATTTCAGCATTGTTAGTTGTTAGGGTTTTCTTCGCCACCGACTTCTCCACCTTTTGCCCAGTGTCATTATTTACTCTTTCTATAATTTTTTTGGCTCCTGTTCCACCCTTTTTGTTTCGAGCATTAAAAACCAAAGCCATCTCAAGAGGCATATATGGTAACGGTGACCACTTCACTTGTTTTGCCGCTGTCAAAAGACGAGTCATAAGCCTTTTTTGAAACAGACTCACCTCCTGACCTAAATTTGTTTGTACTTTAATTTGCAGTCTGAGCTGCTCTAAGAGTCTTAGGATAATTTCTGATACTGCTACGCCTTCGTCTTCCAAGTTTCCCAATAGTTCAAATATTTTAGCTGTTTCTCTTTCACTCACTGCCTGCATTAACTTCACTATTCTGTCACCACCCACTACTTTCAATTGCTCTCTTACAGATTCAACTGTCAATCTTTGTTTCAAACTAGCAACTTGCTCAAGAAGTTTGTGAGCTTCTCTAAAAGATCCATCAACCACATCGGCCAAAAGTTCAATTGCTTCATCGTCTGCCTCAATATGTTCGCCATCACAGGCTCTCTTGAGTGACTTAATCAGTTCCAATTTACCAGCTTTGGTAAAACTTACTGTGACGCATCTAGACAATATCGTTTCAGGAACTTTATGTTTTTCTGTCGTACACAATACAAACAAACAATGCTCTGGCGGCTCTTCAAGTGTCTTAAGAAGTGCATTAAAGGCTTCGTTGGTCAGCATATGCACTTCATCTATGATGTAGACCTTTTTCGGCAATATAGCCGGCGAGAGATTAACACGCTCTTTAATTTCTCTGATATCGTCTATACCTCGATGTGAAGCTGCGTCCATCTCCACTACATCCACTGCCCCACCAGACTTAATACTTCGACAAGATTCGCACTTACCACAAGGCTCTACTAAAAGTTTTTTAAGTTTCCCATTCTCATCAATATTAAGTTCACAATTAACAACTTTGGCCAATATCCTAGCTGAACTTGTCTTACCAGAACCTCTTGGACCAACCAATAAATATGCATGTGCCACTTCTCCTGACATCAACAATCTTTTGAAAAAATCTCTCACTCCCCCTAGATCCAACTCTCCAAAATTGTCTGGTCGGTATTTCTGATAAAAGCTCATGCACTGTCTAAACTAGATCTCGCAAAGACTCATGTCAAGACAACATAAAGTGCTCATTTTGTAAACTAGAAAAACTTCTCAAACAAACCCTATCAGTTGTGATGTATTCCTAATAAATGTAACACTCCGTGACAAACCAAAAACTCTATTTCATCGTCAATTAACTTATTTCTTCTCAGTGCTTGCCTTTTCGCTTGAGGATAACAAACAACCACATCACCTAAAGAAAGCATTTTTTCTTCGCCAGGAATTGACTCTCCTTCCGCCATAGGAAAAGAAAGTACATCAGTTACTTCATCGACTCCTAAAAATTGTTTTTTTAAGTTTCTAATCTTTCTATCTCCCACTACCGACAACGAAAGCTCAACTCTACCCAAGACTCCTTGAGATACCAGTAATTCAATTACCCCTTTACGAATTTTTGAACGATCAAATCGATATCTGCTATCCGCCTTGACATCTAATGCCAGGGTAACCTTGCCACTCTGTAAGGTTTTTTTAACTACCATACTTTTCCATCACCAGTTTCGATACCACATTTCCTTCAACTTTCCCTTTTAACTTACCCATCACAAGACCCACCAGTTGACCACCTCTTTTTCCACTACTTGCCATTTCTTCTACTACTTGTCTTACCAGGTCCTCATCCATATCTGCGGGGACGTATTTGGAGATTATTCCAACTTCGTACTTCTCCTGAGCAGACCGCTCTGCGTCATTTGCTTTCTCATATATAGCAATTGATTCATTTCTTTTCTTAAGCTCCTTTCGAAGAACATCTACAACTACTTCATCAGTCATCTCCGACTTTGCGTCTATTACTTTGTAAGATAATTCAGACAACAACATCCGCAGAACCGTAACCAAACTTTGGTCACGGTTTCTCATTGCGGCAAGTTGATCAGCTTTTAACTGTTCAAAAAGAGTCATTTATTTTCCTCCTCTCGCACTGCGAGCGTTACGACGTCTGATCTTCATTCTTTCTTTGCGAAGACGATCATTTCGTTCTTTTCGGACAGAAGAAGGCTTTTGGTAACCTTTCATGGCTACTTCTTTCACTTTTTCCAAACCAACATCTTCCCACGTTAAACGTCGGAATTCATTGATCATTTGTTGTAGGTTTTGACCTTGCTTTTTCTTGACTACTAGAGCCATCTAGAAAACACCTCTCTTTCTAATTTCTTTATTTTTCTAACAATCTAATCTGCATTTTTAGGTATTTTCAAGTAGCTTTTTACCACTTAAAACATGAAAGTGTTCGTGCTCAATGCCATTGTATCCAGCTCCGTTATATACAAGCTGAAAACCTTTCTTTTCAAGCTCCAACACTCTCACTACCTCAAAAACTGCAGACATTATTCTACCGTAAAAGTCCCCATCTGTCGATCTAAGCTGTTCAGCCTTGGCTATATGAGCCTTGGGTATGACTAAGACATGGACAGGAGCGTCTTTGAACTTATTCTCGATCGCCTGGAATTCCTCATTTTCCCAAAGCTTCTTTGAAGGAATTTCACCAGCGACAATTTCACAAAAAACACATTTTTGGTTGGTTTTGTTTACCATTTAAATATTTTGGCAACATCTCTAAAAGTAATCAAGGCCATCAGTAGAAGTAAGGCATACATACCTGCAGCATGTACATAACCTTCAATTCTGTTCTTAAGACGCTTTCCGATCAACATTTCTACTCCCAAAAAGACGATTCTGCCTCCATCCAAAGCAGGTAAAGGTAAAATATTTAAGATCGCCAGATTAATCGACAGAATCGCTATAAACTGTAAAGTTGCAATCCAACCAAACTTGGTGACCTCACTACTCACCTGGTAGATTCCAATTGGACCAGAAACCTCCCTTGGAACGCCCTTGCCAGTCAAAACACTCATCGCCATATCACCCAATCCAGTCAAAATCTGCTTACCCCAAGCGATTGCTTCGTTTATTCCAACCACCATTCCTCTAAAAGGCATTTCATACCAGGGATAATGTTTCATGATCGTATTACTTAAACCCACGCCAAGTGCACCTTCTCCCACTGGTGGTTCAACTCTAGGTACTACAGACTTGGTCATCTCACTTCCATCACGATTAAATACAATTTTTACTTCTTTACCTTTGTGATCGGCGATAAATTTGACAAGATCATCTGTTTTGCTAAAAATGCTTTCAGTTTTCTCATACTCTACTTTCTTAATAATATCTCCCGCAACAATACCAACCGATTCCGCAGGACTACCTTTCATTACTTCGGTTACTCTTACCTCATCAGTTTGAGTAGGTATACCCAAGTATGAATAGATGCCGCCGAATATCAAAACTCCTAAGGCAAAATTCATTACCACCCCAGCCACCATGACTATCGCTCTTTGCCAGATTGGTTTATCGAAAAAACGATCAGTTAGTTTTTTAGAAATATCATCTCCTTCTTGAAATTCTTCACCAAAGAGTCTGACAAAACCTCCAATAGGTAACCAATTTAAAGTAAATAAAGTACCCTTTCTCACAAATAGCTTTTTCGCACGTGGCGGTATGCCAATCCCAAATTCTTCTACTCGAACCCCAAATATTTTGGCACTAATATAGTGACCCCACTCGTGGATTAAAACTAAGCCTGACAAAATTAAAAAGAAGATCAACAATTGCATCGCTTAATCTTAACAGAATTGACAATTTAGACATAAAAAAACCCCCGACTATACGTAAGTCGGGGGCGAGAGCGGATACAGGGTCTGACCCCATCGGGCTGTCCATGGAACTGCCTCTGCTACTTCTGGATCTGTAGCGTATCCGCATGCTTTTTCTCACTGCCCGCCCGCTTGGGGCAGAAAGTGAGAGAGGCCGAAGGCGGATCAGACTTGATCCACCTGAGAGTGAAGCGACCACCACTCCACCCTCGGGGTACCGAGGATTGGAGGGCAATAGTCTACCCGCCTCCGGCCAGTGCGCATTGCAGGAATGGAACCTGCGTACCTCCTCGCGGGTTAACACGAGGCGCTCTTCCACTGAGCTAAATGCGCCAAACAGTTAAGGTCTGGAGGGGTCTCGGCGCCTACCGAGAAGACCACCTCCAGACCAGTGCCCGTTTCTGGAATCGAACCAGCCTTCCCTTTTGAAGAGGGATGTTCACCTTTGAACTTAACAGGCGATAAATCAAAGAACTGGTGTGGGTGACCGGCAGGGAGACTGCCAGGAGAGAG
>CAZBFU010000002.1:0-3253 GCA_964491365.1 uncultured Pseudomonadales bacterium | reverse complement strand
ACCCACACGTGTTCTAGATAATATCACAACTATTATTAGTGTCAACACCTATAATGGTCTTATTCATGTTGAAGATTATCTTGCCAATAAGTTTTGTTCTAGTTCTCTTTGCACTAAGCTTAAAACCAAATAACCCACAGGTGATAGGTGTCACCAGTTCTAACTATTTCCAGACCATACCTCCCGAAGACCCCTTAATCACCAATCATAAAATTACCCCAACTTTTGGATCTTGGCTTAATCGGTTAGAAATTCTCGAAGGTACAACTACAATCGCCAACACTTCCACCAAACTATCCTTAAAGAAAAACCAGTATTACTCACTATCCGACCAAGACCTAATTACAATCAACTCAAGTTCACTAGCTCAGCTGAATTATTACGAAGGCACTTCCATTCGTTCTCTCGGTACTTCAAAGTTCATATACACTATCCCCTCCCTAAACACTTCACTCAAGCTGAGTTCTGGAATATTTTATCTTCAGTTCAAACCAATCAAAGATACAGTTGAAACCTTTACTCTTCTTACGCCTCACACAATCGCTACAAGTAGTGGTCAACCCTTGCTTGTTGAAGTTACTAGTAACAAAACAAATATCTATTACCCAGAGACTCAAAAGTCAGCCCAAATAGCCAGTAAATTACTTCCCTTCTTAAGTTTTAACCAGAATGCAGACAAACAAAAATCTGTCTCCTTAAAATATGGAGAACTCGTTCGTGCTAATTGTCCTAACTGTCCCAAATTCACCGACAAAATAACTTTCAATCCAGTTGCCACTTTTTCAGCCTCACTATTTAAATCAGCTAATTCCACCATTCTAAATTTACCAACTATTAGTAGTCTGTCTGGTGAAGGTTTTTTGCGATCTCAAGTAAATACGGACTTTGGGACTTTTCCTCTCACCTGTATTGGTGGAGCAAAATCTTCAACGAAGATTGTGACTGATACTGCAAACGACGATGACTGTACCAACAATTGTTCAACCATGCCTCTTGCAGATTTTGTGAATCGTAATCACGGCTTTGCTGGTATGAATGGCTCATATTTTTGCCCAGCTAGTTATCCAAGCTGTGAGTCTAAAAAGGACTCCTTTGACACCTTGGCTTTTAACTCTCGACTTGGCAGATATATTAATTCCAACAATAACGTCTATTCTGTTTTACCCTTTTGGGTTTTCTTTCACGATGGTTCATCTAGAGTTCTCTCCCAAACACTCTCGTGGGGGCGTGATACCAATATCAGTGGTGGAATGGCAGGAAACCCCCTCTTGGTCAGTGGTGGCAAATCTGTCCTCAACACAGCTAATTTAGATCAAAAACAATCCACAGCAAGTTTCGGAGTCAATGCGATCGTGGAAACTGCCAATACCTATTATTTTTGTCATCTCCAAAAAGCTACCATCGCTCAATCCGCTAAAGTTTATGAAATCTTAGGCGCTAGTTCCGCTATGAATGTGGATGGTGGTGGCTCTGCTGCTCTATATGCGGGTGGTTATAAAGTTGGTCCTGGTCGAAACATCCCCAATGCTCTCATTATGGTCAGACGTTAAATTGCCATTATTTCTTTTTCTTTTACTCTTCCCATCTCATCTATTTTTAGCATGTACTCGTCGGTAGTCTTCTGTAAGTTCTCCAACATTCTCTTGATATCATCTTCACTAATTCCACCACTCGACTCCAAAGCATCTATTTTCTCTTTAATTTCTCCTCGAGCCTGACGTAACATCACCTTGCCGCTTTCTAGTTTTTGGTGAAGCAATTTGACAAAATCTCTTCGCCTTTCTTCTGTTAATTGAGGAATTACAATTCTAATGGTATCTCCCGAAACGGCACATGGAAGTTTTAATTCACTCATTGAAACTGCTTTTTCAATCTCTCTAGTCAAACCCTTGTCCCATGGTGCTATCAAGATCATGTTGGAATCAGGAGCACTGATATTTGCCACTTCAAACATTTTCATCCTCGATCCATACGCTAAAACTTCGATATTAGCAACCAAATCAGGTTTTGCTCGTCCTGTTCTTACAGTAGCTAAATCCTCACCAAAAACTACCAAGACTTTTTCAAATCTTGTTTTTGAATCAGACAGAATACTTTGCTCCATACCTAAAACTCATTCTACCTTATTCTTCTTCGATCACACCAAGTTCGAACCGAGTGAATCTGACCACTTTCATATTCTCACCAGTTTTACCTATAAGTGTTTTGATCATTTGTTCGATCGTCTTGCTACTATCACGGATGTATGACTGAGCCAAGAGTTCTTCGACCGTTTTAGGATTCATACTTGCCACTTGCATGCCAATTTCTTTACACATGGCAACAAACTCTTCATTAGAAGCCACAAAGTCAGTCTCACATGCCACTTCAACCAAAGCACCAACCTTGCCCGTGTTATGAATATAAGCATGAACTCTTCCATTGGCGGTAGCTCGATCAGATTTCTTCTCAGCTTTGGCAATTCCCTTCTCTCGAATTATTTCTACGGCTTTTTCAACATTTCCCTTAGCTTCTTCAAGTGCCTTTTTAGCATCCATGACACCAGCACCAGTGAGCTCACGTAATTCTCTTATTTTTTCCATCATACTTAGTTTTTGGCTTGCTTGCCTCGTGCAATTGCTTGACCCAAGGCACTAATTACTAAATCAATCGCATTGGTTGAATCGTCATTCATCGGGATAACATATTCAATTCCATCTGGATTACTATTCGTATCACAAATACCAATTACCACCAAACCACGCCTAATTGCTTCTTTGACTGCTGAGCGCTCTTTGTGGGTATCAACGACTACTAGCACTTCTGGTGCGCCTTCTAGCTTTGACAAACCACCAAAGAACTTTTCAAGTTTACTAATTTCACGATCAAATTCGAGCTGTTCACGCTTGGTATACTTTTTCAACTCACCAGATTCTCTCTTTTTTTTGAGGTCATCCAACTTATTGATACGATCCTTAATCTGTTTCCAATTGGTGATAATTCCACCTAACCATCTATTAGTTACTTGAGGGATTTTAAGTTCACCCGCTACTTTATGAACTGCTTCTTTTGCCTGTCTTTTGGTTCCAACCAAGACTACTCTCTTACCTGCTGCCACTAATTTCTCCAAAGCTTCACCTGCTGTCTCTACTGCGTTAACAGTCTTCTCTAAGTCAATGATATGTACACCACCACGAGTACCCCAAATGTACTTAGCCATTTTTGGGTTCCAACGCTTTATTTGGTGTCCAAAATGGGCACCTGCTTCGAATAA
>CAZBFU010000001.1:71942-104643 GCA_964491365.1 uncultured Pseudomonadales bacterium | reverse complement strand
AGCACCTCCAAAGGAGGAACCAGGGCGACGTGCGCCACCAAATGATGAAGAACCTGAGCGGGATGAACCGCCACGAGGAGCACTAGAACGACGAGGGTTGTACATATGTTTTGTTATTATTTTTTTGCAACAAAACAAGAAGGCAGCTTACTTATGTGAAGAATTTATCGGGGGCAGAAAGATACAAATATTGAATTTACAAAACGATTTCTGGGTACCTTTTACCTATTTCCCAAGCAATTATGTCAAAATAAAGCTGCTTACTTGTTTCGTAAGCAATTATTATTATAGGACACTTAGGAAGAAATAGCAAGTCGCAACCTTAGGTGTCGTAAGGTGTGAGTATAACACACTACCACCTAAAGTGAGAGAAAGCTTTGTTGGCGTCGGCCATTCTGTGCGTATCTAGCTTCTTCTTGATGGCGTTGCCAGCCTCGTTGTGGGCATCGATGACCTCGGCGGCCAACTTGGCACTAAAGCTGTGATATTGACTATTGCTTCGATCTCTGGCGGCGTTGACGAGCCAACGAAGGGCGAGAGAAAGTTTGCGTTCGGTACGAACTGGCATTGGAACCTGATAAGAGGCTCCACCGACTCGGCGAGAACGGACTTCCATCTGAGGTTTGATGTTCTCTAAAGCTTCTTCTAAATATTTAAGTTCGTCTTCTTTGGTTTGCTCTTTGAGAAGCTTCATGGCGTCATAGACGGAACGAGCTGCAACTGAACGTCGACCGGCAAGCATTGTGCGGTTGATAAGACGAGCAACGACGGAGCTATTGTAGCGGGCGTCGGGGAGAACGATTCTGGCGTGGTTTTTCTTGGTACGCATGTTAGTTTATTTGGCAGCTTTTGGTAGGCGAGTTCCGTACTTGCTTCTGGATGTCTTGCGTTTTTCAACACCTCCAGCATCAAGCTTGCCTCGAATAATGTGATATTTGACACCTGGAAGGTCTCGCACACGTCCTCCGCGAATGAGAACGATACTGTGCTCAGCAAGGTTGTGACCCTCACCCATGATGTAAGCGGTAACTTCTTGACGATTGCTCAATCTGACACGAGCAATTTTACGAAGAGCAGAGTTTGGCTTTTTGGGAGTCATGGTCTTGACCTGAACACAGACGCCAGCTTTTTGGGGCGAGAGACTGTCGGACATGCGACGACGTACGGCGTTGAAGGAACGACGAAGTGCAGTGGTCTTGACCTTGGTTGGTTTTGATTTGCGACCTTGTTTGACTAGTTGGTTTATCGTAGGCATAAATTCTGTGCTATTTTACCAGACATTTTCCATTTTGGCTCGTTCCGGACTGGTAGGAATCAAGCGACCAATAATAACGTTCTCTTTCATGCCAACGAGATGATCGATGCGACCTTGGACGGAAGCGTCGGTCAAAACACTAACTGTGTCTTGGAATGAAGCTGCTGAAAGCCAACTGTCGGTGTACAGAGATGAGCGAATTGTACCAAGGATGACGTGGGTAGCTGTGGCTGGGCGACCGCCTTGTGCGACGACTGATTCGTTGGCGATTTCGTAAGAAGCACGACTAATGATATCGCCAGGAAGAAGAGTGGTATCACCAGGATCTTCGACTTTGACTTTGTCACTCATCTGACGAACGATAATCTCAAAATGTTTGTCATGGATGGCAATACCTTGAGACTCGTACACTGCTTGAACTTCTTTGATGAGATATTCCTGACAGGCTCGAAGACCTTTGATCTTGAGGAGTGATTTGATATCGACACCACCTGAAGACAATTGAGTACCAGCAGCAATTAATTCTCCATCCTCGATGTGAACTGTAGAAGTGAGAGGAATAACATATTCCTTGCGTTCATCTTTGCTTGCTCCGATCGGAGTGATAGTGACGCGATAGCCGTTGTCGGTTTCGAGGATTTTAACTTTACCGGCGACTTCAGAAATAGGGGCAATAATCTTGGGGGTGCGAGCTTCAAATAGTTCAGTAACACGTGGTAAACCATGAGTCACGTCGACTCCTGCGATACCTCCAGAGTGCTTGGTACGCATGGTTAGCTGTGTACCTGGCTCACCAATGGACTGAGCAGCAACGATACCGACTGGATCACCAAGGGCTGCAGGTTTATTGGTAGCGTAGTTGAATCCGTAACACTTGGCACAAAGTCCAAATCTGGATTTACATGTGAGTGGCGAATGAACGAATACACTGTCGATCTTGGCTTCCTTGATGACTTTGGCCATTTCGGTAGTGATGAGTTGCCCTGCTTCAACAAGGGTTTCTTTGGTGGCTGGATTGACGATTTTCTTGGCGGCAATACGAGTTTCGATACGTGCAGTAAAGAGATTGCCACGAAGACTATCAGTTCGGACCTCTAGACCTTCTTCATTTCCACAATCATCGGAACGAATGATGATGTCATGAGAAACGTCTACCAAGCGACGAGTTAGGTAACCTGCGTCAGCTGTACGAAGAGCAGTATCAGTAAGACCTTTTCGAGAACCACGGATAGCGGTCACGTACTCGAAAATTGAAAGACCTTCTCTAAAGTTACTCTTGGTAGGAAGCTCGACAAAGTTACCAGTAGGATCAACGTTAATACCACGCATAGCTGAAAGCTGTTTGACAGTATTTTTGTTGATACGTCCACCACCAGTTTCGATAATGAGACGAATTGGATTGTCTTTGCTGAACGAATTCCAGGTTTTCTCGGCGAGATCGTCGGTGACTTGCATCCACATATCGATCGTTAGACGCTTGCGTTCTTCGTTGGTAAGTAAAGCCATGCGGAAGGAGTCTTCGATTTCCTTAGCTTTGCGGTTACCTTCTTCGATGATTTTGTCTTTGCCGTCGAAAAGTTCGTTGTCAGAGATTGAGAATGAGAGACCGGAAATGGTACTTGCACCAAAACCTAGTGATTTCACGTCGTCGATGAGTCTGATAACTCGATCATTGTCGAGTTCCTTGATCGCACGATCAAAAAGGTCGGCGACTGCTCGACTTGGTAACCCTTCGTTGATGAAGTCCCAATGTTCTGGAAGAACTTGGTTGAAGAGAATACGTCCGACGGTAGTAGCAACTATGGGTGAATTCTCGGACAAACGAACATTGATACCTTGTCTAAGAGCGATACGGCCATTTTGGTAGGCTGTAATTGCTTCATCAGAATCTGCAAATGGACTGGTATGAACAGGAAGATTTTCGTCTTTTGAGGTGACGTAATAGACACCAATACCCATTTCCTTTTTGACAGGAACGTTGATAGGAACACCAGAACTTGGTTTGAGTAAGTTTTGGCGAGACATCATGAACTTCATGGCCTCTTCTTTGGCCTTGTCAGTAAGTGGGACGTGGACAGCCATTTGATCTCCATCAAAGTCGGCGTTAAAACCATCACAGACGACCGGATGCAAGCGAATTGCAGCTCCTTCTACTAGAACTGGCATAAAAGCCTGAACTGAGAGCTTGTGGAGGGTCGGGGCGCGGTTTAAAAGAACGGGGTGATTGTGGGTAATCTTCTCGAGGATATCGAAAACTTCTGGAGGTCGTTTCTCGATGAGGTTTTTGGCACTCTTGACGTTTGGAGCTAAACCAGCAGCGATGAGTTCTTTGAGCACGAATGGCTTGAACATCTCTAAAGCCATTTCTTTGGGAAGTCCACATTGATCAAGTTCGAGGTCTGGTCCGACGACGATAACACTTCGACCTGAGTAATCGACACGTTTACCCAAAAGATTTTGGCGGAAACGGCCTTGTTTACCCTTGAGCATATCTGAAATACTCTTGAGGACTTTACCGGTTCGTGAACGTCGACTGGCTTTGGTTTGAGAAGAATCAATTAGAGCATCGACTGCTTCTTGCAACATACGCTTCTCGTTTCTGAGAATGATTTCTGGGGCACCTAAATCAATAAGGTGGCGAAGACGGTTGTTGCGGTTGATGACACGTCGATATAAATCGTTAAGATCTGAAGCTGCATAACGACCACCTGAAAGCTGAACCATGGGTCGAAGGTCTGGAGGAATTACAGGTAGGACTCGAAGAACCATCCATTCAGGCTTAACTGCAGCGCTGAGGAAGCCACGGACAACCTGTTGGCGTTTGATGGCTTTGAGGCGTTTGCCTTCAGATGAGGATGTGGCGTCTTCTTTGAGCTTGGCTGAGAGAGCGTCAAGATCTAATTTCTTGAGTGCTTCGAAAATGGCTTCTGCACCCATACCAACCTTGAGCCAATCAGTAATTTCGTAGTCTTCTAGCTTGTAATACTCAGTCTCTGAAAGAAGACTGTTGGCGGTAATGTTTTGGACCAACTCGGAAAGCTTGATGAAGATTTCTTCATTGATGGTAAGCTCAGCAACCATTTGTTCACGTAATCCAGCAATTCGTTGTTTGAGTGAAAGCTTGGCATCTTCTGATTTGAGAGAAAGTTCATCTTTGGACTTAGTAGATTTTTTGAGGCCATCAAGTTGCTTTTTGCCTTCATCTTTAAGATTTTCGATTCTTTGATCGAAATCTTTTCTTACTTCTTCAGCCTTGCGGTCTTTGTTGTCTGAAAGCTTACTGATGGCAGCTTCTTTGGCAGTATCATCAACAGAAAGCACTAGATACTTGGAGAAGTAGATAACTGATGTTAATTTTTTGGGAGAAATGTCGAGTAAAAGTGAGATCTTACTTGGAGCTCCTTTGAAAAACCATACGTGGGCAACTGGGGTGGCGAGAGTGATATGACCCATACGCTCACGTCGAACACGACTTTGGGTGACTTCAACACCACATTTATCACAAATGATGCCCTTGAATCTAACTCTTTTGTATTTACCACAGTAACATTCCCAATCCTTGGTAGGTCCAAAGATTTTTTCACAGAAAAGACCATCTTTCTCAGGTTTTTGAGTACGGTAATTGATGGTTTCTGGTTTGGTAACTTCACCAAACGACCAGCCAAGAATGTCTTCTGGCGAGGCGAGGCGAATTTGGAGACCGGCGAAATCGACTATATTCTTCATGGTTATTCTTGGTTGGTAACTGCTGATTCTTCTGGTTCTTTGGTTTCTTCGTCTTCGTCGTCGTCATCATCGTCATCATCGTCAGCTAGGTTGATGTCGTTGACTATTGTTGAAGAAGGATCGGAAATTGTGACTTCGTCTTCTTTAACTTCTTCTTTGATAACTGGTCCAGTTGGAATGATATTGAGACCCAACGAGTTGAGCTCCTTGACTAAAACTTTGAATGACTCTGGAACAGTACTTTCTGGAATTGGAAGACCTTTAACAATGGCTTCGAATGCCTTGGATCGGCCGACCACATCATCTGATTTGATGGTAAGCATTTCCTGAAGAGCATGAGCTGCTTTATGTGCTTCAAATGCCCAGACTTCCATTTCTCCAAGTCTTTGTCCACCCATTTGGGCTTTTCCACCAAGAGGCTGTTGGGTAACAAGAGAGTATGGTCCAGTTGATCTAGCGTGAGTCTTATCCTCAACCATGTGAATGAGTTTGAGAATGTAAGCGACACCAATAGCAGTTTTATTGTGGAATGGTTCACCAGTACGTCCATCGAAGAGTTGGGCCTTACTATCGGTGGACCAACCTGCTTTGGTTAGTAAATTGGCGATATTCTCTTCCTCGATTTTTTCAAAGACTGGTACGGCAACTTGTTTTCCCAAAGAAGCTGCGGCTAAGCCTAATTGTGCTTCCATTAGCTGACCAAGGTTCATACGAGCGATAACTGAAAGAGGTGAAATCATGATGTCAATTGGCCTGCCATCTTCAAGATATGGCATGTCTGCTTTGGGAACAATTTTACTGATAACACCTTTGTTACCATGTCGTCCTGCAAGCTTGTCTCCAACAGTGATCTTTCTAAGCTGGGCGACACGGACTTTGATTTGTTGAATAACGCCTGCTTCAAGTTCATCACCCTGATCACGATCTAAGATCTGAACACTGATGACTGTACCTTGTTCGCCATGTGGCATACGAAGAGAGGTATCGCGAACTTCACGAGCTTTTTCTCCGAAGATTGCTCTAAGCAATCTCTCTTCAGCGGTAAGTTCAGTCTCACCTTTAGGGGCAATTTTACCGACAAGGATGTCGTTTGGACTGACATTGGCACCAATACTTACAATACCATCGACACCTAGATTTCGAAGGTCTGTTTCAGCGACATTTGGAATATCGCCTGTCAATTCTTCTCGACCAAGTTTGGTATCCATGACGTCTGCAACATATTCATTGATATGAATAGAGGTGAGCAAATCCTCTTCTAAAAGCCTTGAGGAGATGACAATAGCATCTTCATAACCTAAGCCTTCAAAAGAACCATAGGCGATCAATAGATTTTGACCAATAGCGAGTTCACCATTTTCAGCGGCAGGACCGTTGATGATGATATCCCCTACTTTTACTTTGGTGCCAGGAGTGACAATAGGATGTTGGTTATATGAGGTTGATTGGGAGGTTCGGTGATATTTTCTAACATGATATGTTTCGACATCTCCTTTGAGAGTAACAAAACCATATTCAACATCAAGCTGCTCTTTTAATGCTTGCTTAGCATCATCTGAAGACAACTTAATACTGACATGTTTAGCATCGGATGAAACAACTTCACCCGCATGTCTGGCTTTGACTACCCAACCCATTGATTGAGCAATCACATCTTCCATACCTGTGCCAACAATTGGAGATTCTGGCTTGAGCAAAGGAACAGCCTGAGTTTGCATGTGGCTTCCCATGAGAGCACGAGTTCCGTCGTCATGCTGAACAAAAGGAATTAAGGATGCTGATGTGCCCAAAACTTGTCTTGGGACTACGTCGATGAATTGAATACTAGTGATATCAACTTCTAAGAATTGACTGTTGTAACGAGCAGCTACCCATTTATCTGTAAGGTAGTTATCTTTGATACCTACTTCAGCATGAGTCACATAGTAATTTTCTTCGTCATCAGCAGTGAGATAGACAATCTCATCGGTGATTCTCATTTTGACCTCACCATTTTTTTCTTCTTTTACAACTCTGAAATAAGGTGCTTCGAGAAAACCGAACTCGTTAATTCTTGTGTAAAGGGCAAGATAAGTAACCAAACCGATATTTTGACCTTCAGGGGAACGAACTGGACAAATACGTGAGTACTGAGAAGCATTAATATCACGCATGGGGAAACTGGCTCTCTCACGAGTCACACCACCTGTACCCATAACAGAGAGACGACGAAGATTATCTATTTCGGAAAGTGGATTAACTTGTTCAAGAATTGAACTAAGTCTGTTTCTTCTAAAGAATTCGTAAACTGAGGCAATTATTGGACGAGGATTAATGAGAGCTGATGGAGTGGGAAGGTCTTCAGCCTTAGCCATACTCATCTTTTCTTTGATGGATCTTTCTAATCGAAGTAAACCAACTCTGAAGGCAGTTTGATTAACAAGTTCACCAACTCGGCGAACGCGGCGATTAGCCAAATGGTCAATATCATCGGTTTTGCCTTGGCCATTTTGGAGTTTGATGAGATATCTGATCGAAGCAATGATATCTTCTTTTGCTAGGGTTACATGGTCTTCGTCGATTGGAAGGGAGACGGAAAGCTTTTTGTTGAGCTTGTATCTACCTACTAAACCAAGGTCATAACGACGCTTGTCAAAGAACATTTGATGAAATAGATTCTTAGCATTGTCAACAACAGCTGGTTCGCCAGGTCGGATTTTGTCATAGAACTCAAGTAAAGCTTCGTTTTGATTTTTGGTACTATCTTTGAGAAGAGTGGAGTGGATATATTTGTGATCCTTGTCAGTGTCGACGTCTTCGAAAAGCTCCAAAATTTGCTCATTGGTGTCATAACCTAATGCACGAATTAAAGCAGTAGCAGAGATTTTGCGATGTCTGTCGATACGAACAGAGATATGATCGTTTCTAGAAACAATAAACTCTAACCAAGATCCTCTAGAAAGGGGACGAATTTCAGCTCTGAAAAGATATCTTCCTGAGTTTGGGTCTAACTCGCGTGTGTAAAAAACTCCAGGAGATCTGACCAACTGATTGACGACAACACGCTCAACTCCGTTGATGATAAAAGTACCAACTGTGGTCATCAAAGGAATGTCACCTAAGAAAATTTCTTGCTCTTGAACGGCTTTAGTTTGAAGATTGGTTAGTCTGGCAGTTACCTTGAGAGGTGCTTCGAAGTTGACACCCTTTTCCATAGCTTCTCGAGGAGAAAGCTTGGGTTTACCGATATGATGATCACGAAACTCTAATTGAAAAAATTTACCTGTGAAATCCCTGATGGGGTTAAGTTCGAGAAGGGAGGTTTTGATGCCATTAAGCAGGAAATCTTGGTAAGAATCAACCTGGATTTGAGATAAGTTGATTTCGGGAAGAGTTTTTCTAGCTTTTCCCCAGTTTTCGCGAATGGTTTTTGGCATCCTAGATGAAATGTAAAAATTGAATAACTTACCTTCAGGCTGAGCCTATATATTTATAGACAGAAAAAACCTGACCGAACGGAGATAGGCCAGATTTATTTACAGCTGACGCTGATGATATCAAATTATTGAGGCTAATGTCAACGGTCAAACTATTAGCACTTTTTCAAGTATGTGCAGACATTCTGATTGTGTTGGGTGGTGGTCGTAGCGTAGTGGATCTGCCCTTTGGGATCGTGAAGGTAAAACCAGTATTGAGTAGTTGTGGGTTTTGATGCTGCTTCTATTGAAGCGCGGCCTGGATTACTGATGGGTCCAGGAGGCAAGCCTTGATTCTGGTAGGTGTTATATGGTGAAACAAGCTTAAGGTTATCAATTGTTAAATCGGTTGGCCACCAATTGCAGACTCTAATTCGGCAACGACTATTGGCTAAGGCAAATTGAACCGTAGCGTCAATCTGAAGTGGCCAGTCTCCGTTGAGACGATTGGTAAGAATGCCGGCTATGATGGGTCGTTCTGAGTCTGATGAGGCTTCCCTTTCAATTAAAGAAGCTAGAGTGATGACCTTGTCTAAGGATGCCGCTGGAATGTCTAAATCTGAGATGGCTTGATTAAAACCTGATTCTAATCTGGTAAGGATATCTGAAGTGCTAGGATTTTCAGGAAGTGAGTAAGTAGAGGGAAAGAGCCTACCTTCCTTGTTAGCAGTTAGTTTAATAAACTCTTCTGGATCAAATCTATGTGGAACATTTAGAGACTTCAATTTGTCGATAATTAGATTTGCGATTTCTTGACGTCTAAGTCCTTCTGGAATAGTTATCCGCAAATCTTTAGTTGAAGCTTTGGTCAAACTAATGGCAATTTGTTGTGCAGTCATGGCAGGACTAAGGTAAAAGTAGCCTGCTTGAATCTTTGGTGCAAGATTATTACGCATGACTTGAAGCTTAAAAACCACTCGCGATCTGATTAATTTTGCTTGGCTAAGTGAGTCAGCAATTGAATCTAGATTTTGACCGGACTCAATTTGAAACTCGATTTTGGAATGATCTTGAGGATTGATGGGTTGAGATAAGACATTAAAAATCAACAAACTGAAGATCGTACCCAAAAGTAAGATAGGAAGAACAATTTTGTGCATTAGACTTCGTTGAAAAGAGCTCTTCTATAAGTCTTTTTATGTGTGTTGAACATGAAAATGCGACCACATTTACATGTAACTTTGGAGTGGTCAGCTAATTTTGCCTTTTCGGTTTGGCCATTAGATAACAAACTTCCGCAACCAACACACTGACCGCGGCTCAAGAGCCATGCTTGAACTGGAGCAATGAGGTTTTTGAACATAGTCACTATTGTATCAAGATTCTTTTATTTGGGCAGTGTCGAGAGATAAGATTCAAGAATAAACGCGGCAGCGGCGGAATGATTTAGCTCTTTTCTCTTGGATAGCTTATGACCAGACTTAGATAGAAGAGTTTGCGATTGGGAGGTGGAGAAATCCTCATTGTGTAACAAACACTTTAGGTTAGGGATCATGTTTAAGTAAGTGTAGATTGCTTCTGAAAGGAGTTTTGTGGGTCCAAATGATGGTACACCAACAATAACCACATCTGGTTGATGTGTACTTATCACATTGAGGATTTTTCGATTAATATCCTGGGCACTTAAGGTTGCTAAAGGCGAAACTAGTTCATTCTCACTGTCAGCAATGGCAAAACCAAAATGGGTACTACCTGGATCAATAGATAAATATTTCATAATTGTTCTTTTTGTAAGTCAGCTTCAACAACTAAGCGTCTAAGTTTGGTACCAGGTGGCACACAAGTAATAAGTTTGAGCGACTTAGAACTACGGTCTTGTTTTAACACCCAGACATCGGTGGGCTTAACTTCGTACATTCTAGCAACTCGATAGGTATATGAGACTCCGCCGTATTCTACAAACACATCACTGCCAACTTTGATAGTGGGTAAGGTGGCAAAAATGGTTAAGTAGTTGGAAGGGTTAAAAAATTGAGGTAGAGTCGAGTGACCAAAGACAACTGGTGAACCAAATTGTCCTGGAATCGCGGTGTTTTTGTAATGAACAAGGTGTTTGGATAAGTCATCACTTTCAAGATCGACTAATGATTTGCCAATACCAAGCGAGGGTATGCTTAAGCTATAAGTTTTGACCTTAGCAATATTTGTATCAACTTGAGAATTTTTTTCTATTTGATTGACACTGGATTCGATGGGGACAAAAATTGAGTCTGTTTGCTGATTAAGATCGTCGTTGACTCCAGTTACTGTACCTGAAAAAGTAAACCAATTAGTGGCTTTGGTAAAGTCGACTTGAGCAAGAAGAACTGGTTCATCTTTGTCTTGAGATTCACTAGCAAAACTTTCATAAATGATGGGGGTGATCAAGCCACTTTCTTGATTAGCATCATTGAAAAACTGAGTAACTTGGTATGAAAACATAGGAGCAATGACTGATGCAACGATACCTAGGCCAATAGAAGAAATTAAGGTAGGTATTATTTTGACGTAACGAGGAATAAACTTTCCAGGTGAAGGGGCTTGAGGGGTAGCTTTGAGATATCTGTAGAGCATGGGTTAAAGATACTTAACCATGATCTTGATGTTGTTAGAAACAAAGGGAAGATAACGTTCGAGAATTGGTAATGAGAGACTTGGTTTTACAAATGCTTCTTTAAATCCTTGAAGTCTGTCAAGAAAATCTTTTAGCTCAACGACGTTTCTTCCTTTGAATTGTCCAGCAATAGCCTGCGTATCAACATTTGGAGTTACGTAGGCAGTAACAGAAACTTGGCTGGTAGTTTTTCCGTCTTTGGTTGTGGCAGGAGAGAACGAATATTGAACTCTTGAGGGAATAATTTCTGAACCTGAATCAATTCGGTTAGCTAATTGTGGAGTGATGACTTTTAGTAGATCTTCATTCTTGAAAAGTAAGACGTCCATGCCTGCCTCTAACTCGAGATTAAGCGAAGACGCTTCTTCATCTACATTCTTATTAAATTTCTTGGTGAGATACTTAACGTCACTTATCACCAAAATGTTTTTTGAACTGTCTAGTTCTTGTTGTTGCTTGGCGAGTTGTTCTTGAATTTTTTTGGTTGCTTGAGCTAATAGTTTGTCTTGATCGGATTTGGCAACTGCTTTAACCGCGCGGGAAGTGCCTCCTGAAAAAGCTACGTCGGCAGAGGCAATAACCGTTGATTTGGGGTATGTGTCAACTGAGAATTGAGTACTTCTTTCTAAGTTGAGTTCTGCGCCGATTCTTGCGGCTGTGACTGCCACAGAAGCACTCCCTGGAGTAATTGTAAATGGGGGTTCTGTTTGTGCTGAACGACTGGCAATTTCTGCTGAACTATCTAAAACAAATACTTGATTGGTACCAGGACCTGCAAGTTTAGTTCCAGCTTTTAAGCTTAAACTGCTCGAAGAAAAATTATAAAGTGTAACCTTACCGGTAGCCTTGTCTCCTACTGTGGCTTCACCGGTAGTAGGTGCTGTGTCGGTTGTGCTAGAACTAAGAGTTTGTTTTACTGCTTCTACTTGCCCACCTTCACCAAATGAAATGAGAATATTATCAGAGACTTTTTTAGGTTCAAGTGAGACTTCAATCTCAACGGTAGAGAAGAAAAAGTGAAAAGCCGAAGCGCCGACTAGAGTAATGAATAACAGAGCTAAGGGAAGAATAAAATATAAAGGCTTCTTGTATTGATCGAAATTAGGTAACTTAAATTTTGGACCAAAAGTTTTTATTGGTTTTTTGGCGCTGACGATAACAGGCTCTTCAACATGTGTTTCGTGGACAGACTGAGTTTCCTCAACCTCTTCAACCACTTCTGGTATCTCTAAATTGTCTGACTTTTCAATCTGAAAACCAACCTCTTCAAGATCGGCGTGGGAAGTCTCAACAGTTACTTCAATTGGTGCTTGAACTGTGTTCTCAGTTTCAACATCGATACCGAGCGACCTGGCAGCTTCAGAACCACCTGCTAAAGCAATAGCTCTGATGGAAAAATCGACTGGTAAAACTTGAACTTTGGGAAGATGGACAAAGGGTAACTTCTCGCTCCATGGATAAGCAACAATTTGTTGCTCTTCATTTTCCAACTCAGATCCGTTAGTTAAAATAAATCTGGCTGGATATTTTTCTGCCTCCATTCGACTTAGGCCTTCTTCGATATCTTTGGCTAGATCATCGGATCTGGCTACTTCTTCTGTAGTTTGATTATGCCCGAGGACAACTAAAGAAATAATGATTTTAGAAACATAAATTTCAACAATGATGGCACTTGGAGGGATACCTTCAACTTGTCTTAATTGTGAGGTAATAGCTGAGGAAATAGTGACAAGTCCAATTGGTTTAAGGCTAAGCGCATTAATCAATGATTTGATCAGTGATTGTTTACTCGGATGAATTTTGTCAGCTACCAACCAAGAATCTGGTAATCCTAAAATGACCCGATCTGGTTGAGTTTGTAAAGTTTTTATCGCTTCTGTAAGTGAAGCATCTACGCCATTGATGAGAGAGTCTTGCGAGTCCCACATTTCATAACTTCCCAATGAGACCACCGAAGGTTGACCAGCGACAATTTCCCAGATGGCGGTCTTGATGAGAGCCTCGTGTATTTCAATCGCCAAAAAATACTCTGTCTGTTTGTTCTTGGAATTCTTTTTGAATATTTGATCGAACATGGTGCTATTGGGCAAGTTTTAGATAAAGACGACGCAAGGACTGACCAAGAGATTCTTGCTTAACTACTTTTATCTTACCAATTTGCCCGGTAGAAGATACATGGGGTCCACCACACAACTCTTTACTGATCTGGCCAATTGAGTAAACGGTGACATGATCAGGGTATTTTTCTTTGAAAAAAGCTAAAGCACCAGATTTTATGGCTTCATCGTAAGGCAGAGTTTCAAAAGTGACTGGAAGATTTTCGTCAACATACTGGTTTACTAAATTTTCCACACGTTCTATTTCCTGTGTCGTCAAGGAAGTTGGATGGGTAAAATCGAACCGCAATCTCTCACCAGTGAGATTTGATCCTGCTTGATGGACATGATCCCCCAAGATATCTCTGAGTGCTTTCTGAAGTAAATGCGTAGCCGTATGATATTTCGTAACAGTTTCACTATGATCTGCCAACCCTCCCTTAAACATACCTGTGGACGATGAGCGAGAAAGATCTTGATGTTTTTTGAATTCTGTTTCAAAAGCTTTTCGATTGGGTTTTTGATTTTTCTCCTGGGCAATTTCAAGAGTTAGTTCCCATGGAAAACCATAAGTAGAAAGTAAACCAAAAGCTAGTTTGCCATCAATTTGATCTGCTTTTTCCAATACTTTAAGTCCTTTTTGAAGAGTGACCCTAAACTTTTCAACTTCTTGTTTGATGACTAGGACAACTCTATCTAAATCTTTGTCTGTATCTAGATAAACCCCTTCATAAAGGTCAAATATTGGTTTGATCAGTAAGCTTAAATCTTTTGTATCGAAATTGTCTTTTAGTTTGAAAAGTTTTAGAGAAGCTCTTCTCAAGAGTCTTCTCAGAAGATAACCTTGTTGCTTGTTGCTTGGCTCTAGTCCTTCAGAAATCATCATGACCGAACCTTTGAAATGATCAACTATAATGCGGAAGGAAGTGAGATTATCTTGATACGTCTTGCCAGTTATCTCTTGTAGGCTTTTAATGACAGGGTAAAAAAGATCGGTCAGAAAGACATCTGGGTGATTATTCTTGGCAGCAAGGATTCTTTCGAACCCTCCACCAAAATCGACATTCTTTTGAGAAAGTTCTTTAATTGAACCGTCAGACTGCTTTTGATATAGCATGAAAACTGAGTTTCCAATTTCCATAAACCTGCCACAATCACAGTTGGGGTGACAATGTTTTCCAAACTTAGGGTCATGTGGTGTACCAAAATCATAAAAGACTTCGCTATCTGGTCCGCCTGGTTCTCCTGCTGGCATGTTTGAAGGCACTCCGGCTCTACTCCACCAATTCTTAGCAGCATTAAAACCGAAAATTCTACTCTCTCCCATACCTTGCTGGTAGCCTGCTTCTTCGGTGTGAAGTTCAAGATAGGAAGCATTAATACCAGAAGAAGCAAATATCTGTTGCCAAATTTCGATTGATTCTTGATCTTTGGGAATACGGTTTTGTTCGTCGCCTGAAAAAACAGTGACATAAAGTTTTTGTGGATCTAGTCCGACCTTTGTGGTTAAGAATTCCCAGAACCATGGTAACTGTTCTTTTTTAAAATAGTCGCCGAGAGACCAATTGCCTAACATTTCGAAAAAAGTAGTGTGTCGATTGTCTCCAACCTCTTCGATATCACCAGAACGGAATGATTTTTGGCTATCTGCAAGTCTTGCACCTAAGGGGTGATTTTGCCCTAATAAATAAGGCATCATGGGTTGCATACCTGAACTGGTAAAGAGAGTAGTTGGGTCGTTGGCTAAAACGATAGGAGCTGAGGGAATAACAGCATGGCCTCTCTCACGAAAGAATTGTAGATAAAGATCGCGTAATTGATTACCAGTCATGTGGGTAATTATATTATGAACCTAAAAGTGGTCCGGAGGGAGAAATGGGTCTGGATTGGCTGACTCCAATTTGGGAGGTTCGAGTGGTGGAGTGGTTGGTTTAAGGGTTTCTAGCACGGTAGTTATGACTTTTTTGGCTGTATCTCTTCCTTCCTCTGTTCCTAAAAGTAAAGTTCCGATTACACCTATAGCCAAACCTAGAGCGAAAGGAGAAAACTGATCGCTACTGGAATCTAATGAATGATTAGTGGAGTTTTGGTTCATGAGAGTGGTGGAGGAACTTTTGTATCACTTTTGCGCCAAAGCCCACTAAACATATCTACTACTTTGGATGACTGTCTAAGCCCCTCCATTAATGAAGTTAAATTGGCAACTGGTTGTGAGAATTTGAGGACGGCTTCGTGGGCAGTGTCGATGGTGCTATTAATCTTGTTAAATGATCTTCTAAGATCTCTTAACAAAAAGATAATCTGAATTCCAACGATAGTTGCCACTGAAGATAAGACGACGACTGCGACAAGATTGATTAACTTAACAAGATCCATGCATTAAGTCTAAGGTTCAAGGACAGTGATTGCAACTTCTTTGGTACTTTTGACACCAAAGCGACTGGTAGCAGTAAAGGTAATTGTGGTTTGACCTGGACTTAAATTCAACTTTGCTAAGAATCTACCCTGTGAATCAGGAGCTATTTTTAAATCTTTATTTATTTGGATTACTGATCCTGGACTGGTATAACCTTCGAGTGAAACTGGAGAGATAGTGACCGCAGATTCCATCGGAGAAATAATTTCCAACTTTGGAGGAGTGATTACAGCTCTATATTGGAAAGCAAGATAAGACAAGAATACTACAGCAGCGACGATAAAAAGACCGATTTGCGAAGATGAAACTTGTTTTAAGTTAATTTTTTGATGATTAGTTTTAGGTAAACTTTGGGGCTTACGACTGTGTTGGTAGTCACGTCTAAAGATTGCGACAAGTTCGTCGTGAGGTTTATCTAAAGCAATGGCTAAATTTCTAATAAACCCTTTAATAAAAACAGGTGAAGGCAAATTTTGATAATCATCATTTTCAATAGCGACAATATATGAAGGATCTATTTTGGTTAGTTTAGAAAGAGACTCGATGGTGATATTTTTACTTTCTCTAGCTGATTTTAGAATTACTCCTACTGATTTCATTTTCAATATTATTCTTCATCATTATCAGCGGAAATAAGTGAATTGGCATTGGTGATGGTAGGTTCTTTGTTCACAAATTCTTCGAAGCTACTAATTAAGACCTCACGAGGTTTACTCCCCTCACCTGCGGCAACAATTCCTGCGGTCTCCATTTGATCAATAATTTTGGCAGCTCGTGAATAACCAATAGAAAGTTTTCGTTGTAAAAAGCTGGCTGATGCTTTGCGGGTACTGATACAAAATCTGACTGCTTCCTCGAATTTGTCATCATAGTCACCGGTGAGATCTGAACCCTCGGAAGAACCACCTTTCTTAGCAGAGAAGGTGAGAATTTCTTTTTTGTATGTAGGTTGGGCACCGGTACCTTTTAAGAATTTGATCAGATTATTGATTTCCTGGTCTTTGACATAAACACCTTGAATACGACTTGGCTTGGCTTGATCTGGAGGAACAAACAACATGTCTCCTTTGCCTAACAACTTCTCGGCACCTGGACCATCAATAATGACTTTTGAGTCGACCATAGAGGCGACGTTGAAAGCAATACGGGTAGGTACGTTTGCTTTAATGAGACCAGTAAGAACATCGACAGATGGTCGCTGAGTAGCAAGGACGAGATGAATACCGACAGCACGAGCCATTTGAGCGATTTTGATAATGGAGTTTTCTACTTCGTTGCGGGCAGACAACATCAACGCTGCCAACTCATCAATAATAATGACAATGTAATACATACTCGAGAAACCCATACGTTCGTTGTATGAGGCAATATTCTTGACTCCCACCTCTGCCAACATGCGATATCGGTTTTCCATTTCGTTAACAGCCCATTGAAGGGCATTCTTGGCCTTATCAGCATCAGAGATGACAGGGGTAAGGAGATGAGGTATGTCATTGTATGAAGTTAACTCAACTCGTTTGGGGTCTACCATAATAAATTTGACTTCATCAGGTGTAGCTCTAAAAAGAATAGTAGAAATAAGAGCATTAACTAAAACAGATTTACCTGAGCCTGTAGAACCTGCAATTAGTACGTGAGGCATTTTGGCAATATCAGCGACAACTGGTGTGCCTGATACATCTAGTCCTAGTGAGACTAGAGTCTTACTATCATTTTTAGTCATGACGTCGGAAGTTAACATTTGCCTAAGGGTGACAATTTCTGGAGTCTTGTTGGGGATTTCGATACCAACTAAAGATCGGCCAGGTATAGGTGATTCGATTCTTATTTGACCTTGTGAAGCGGCAAGAGCTAAAGCTAAGTCTGATTGAAGAGCATTGATTTTACTAAGTTTGGTACCAAGCGAAACTTCAAGGGCGAATTGAGTTACGGCTGGACCAAAGTTAACTTCTTTTACTGTGGCGTCGATGCCAAATGAAGCCAATGTTTTCTCAATAGTGTCAGCGTCTTTCTTGTAATCACTTCTTTCTGCTTTTGGTGGCTTTTCATCTGAGAGTAAGTCAACTTTAGGTAACTGCCAGACAGTGATTTCGCGATTTTCTTTGGTAGGAACTACTCCTGGCACAATTTTTCTACCTTCATTAACAGTAATTAAGGATGGTTGCTTGGCTACTTGATCAGATTTATTGCCTGAATGTGGATCAGAAAGTGACAGTCCTCTAATTTTAATTTTGTTACCCGAAAGTGATTGTTGCTGTGCAACAGAGCCATTAAGATCTTTTTTGCCTGTGACACCTTTTTGAATATTCTCAACAATCATGGCCAAATCTTCAATTGAAGTTTCAAAAAGGATAAATAAACCAATCAGGAGTCCAATTGTGTAAAAAACGTATGAACCAGGCTGATTAAATAACATGGCGATTGAAGTAAAAATTTGATCACCAATAATACCTGATTGGGTTAAAGCCATGAGTGAGACAGTGGTAACCACACTGCCTAAAAGTACATGTGGACTGGCAACAGCCCAGCGAACTTTGGTTAAAACTAAACCACCAACTATAAAAATAAAGGGCAAGAAAATATAAGTCCAACCGATGTAGTTGGTACCAAAACGAAAGATAGAATCGAGAATCATACCTTGTCTTAAAAAGGAAACCATCAAGAGCCCGCCCACCCCAATTATGGCTAAAGCCATAATGGAATTGGTGGTGTCTTTCTTGATGCTTAGCTGGAAAGGCTTAGAGCGCCTACCCTTTTTACGAGCCATACGTTATTTAGTATAAACCAGCTTCGGAGTAGATTGATACTAAACCTCGATAAGAACAGCAATAATGAGAGGGCGACGTTGAGTTTCATCGAAAAGGTAGCGTTCAAGAGTGTTTTCGATTTTTCGACGCATAAAACTCCAATCACTGACACCACCTTTATGTTCTTTGACGACACTGGCTACTTTCTTCTCTGCGGTTCTGATCAAACCAGATGACTCTTTCATGTAGACAAAACCTCTGGAAACTATTTCAACTTCACCAACTACCTGAGATTTTTCTCGATCGATAGGGACAATAGCCATAAGAATGCCATCTTCCGCCATAACTTGACGATCTCTGAGGACGACAGTACCAACATCACCAATACCCAAGCCATCGACATAAACATTCTTGATATCGATTTTTTCAATCAATCTGATTTTGTCTTTGGATATTCCCAAGACATGGCCATTTTCGGGAATGAGAACTTGTTCTGGAGCATAACCCATTTCAATAGCTAAATCTTTGTACAGATACATGTGTCGAATATTGCCACCAATGGGAAGAATATTCTTTGGCTTGATTAAACGAACTAACAAGGCTAAATCGCCTCGATGTCCGTGACCTGATACGTGCAACCCTGGGATAGACCCTGAGTATGATACTCTTACTTCTTTGCGATAAAGAGTGTCGATGAGACCAAAAACATCTGATTCAGTACCTGGAATAGCGTCAGAGCTGATGACGACATGATCGCCTTTCTTTATCTTAAGGAAAGCGTGCTCATCATTGGCTAAGCGATGCATGGCAGATCCTTCTTGTCCTTGAGACCCTGAGATAATGATGGCTACCTGTGAAGGTTTAAATCGGTTTAAGGTTTTAGGATCTACGAGGGCATCTTTGGGAACTTTTAAGTAGCCTGTTTTGATGGCGGCATTGACGTTGTTTACAAGCGAGCGACCAACCAGGGCAACCTTGCGGTTGTATCTGATCGCAGCTCTAATAGCCATATCAATACGACTAACAGAAGAAGCAATGGTGGTAAATACATACTTACCAGTAGTTGACCTAACAGATTCATCAATAGCGGAAAGGAGAGTTCGCTCTGAGGGTGTGAATCCTGCTCTTTCTACACGAGCTGAGTCGGTTAAGAGTAAATCTACTCCACTCTCTCCTGCTCGAGCCATGGCATGAAAATCTGCAACATTGTTATCAATTGGCGTGAGATCGAATTTGAAGTCAGCACCATGATAAACAGTAGCTGCAGGAGTCTTGATCAGTAAATGCTTACAATTGGGGATTGAGTGAGTAGCGTGAATCAGTTCTACATTGAACGGTCCTAACTCTAAATGATCTTCAACCACTACCATTTTGTTGGTGATACCAAATTCGCGAACCTTACCTTCTGCTAAGGCAATCGTCAGGCTTGAGCCAAAAATTGGCACGTTGGGAAGCCTGGGCAGGATATATGGCAAACCGCCAATATGATCCTGATGACCGTGGGTAAGGATAATACCGTGGAGTTTTTTACCGGATTTCTCAAGGTAAGTAATATCAGGGATAACAACGTCGACACCTAGAGCTGATTCTCCAGGAAAGCCGATACCACAATCAACAGCGATTTGATCATCACCGTATTCGTAAACATACATATTCTTGGTGATATCACCAAGACCCCCTAAGGGAATTAATTTTAGTTCTAACATAATTTTTTTATTGACCTACCACTTGGGTAGGAAGTTTTTAATATTTTCGGTCGTTAAATGCACATTAGTAGCCTGACCAGTGACGACTAATTTGGCAACCTTGCTGGTAATACTACTGATAGTTCTACCTAGGGTTCTAATACCTGCGTCAAAACCAAAAGGTCTCACGATTGTAGACCAGAGACTCTCTTCAATGGTGATTGAGTTGCTGTCTAGGCCAGCATCCGTAAGAGCTCTTGGTAACAAGTATTCTTTGGCAATTCTAATTTTTTCCTCATCGGTATAAGAGGGCATTTGAATTGGTTCTAGACGATCAACTACGGCAGTAGCAAGGTTGGCGGTATTATTGCCTGTAGCGATAAAAAGAACTTCAGACAAATCAACTGGATAGTCAATGTAATGATCTAAAAAGCGACTATTCTGAGTTGGATCTAATAACTCGACAAGGACACCCATGATGTCAGCACGGGCTTCAGCAGTAACTCGGTCAATTTCATCGAGAAGAATGATGGGGTTTTTGACCTTGGCTGTTCGAAGCGCCTTGATGACGGCACCTGGTTCGGACTCTAGATGAAGTCTTGATTGGCCACGGAGATCTCGAGCACTTCCCATTCCTCCAAATGGAATACGAGCAATAGGACGGCCCAAGCTTTCTGATAAAGCATAAGCAAAGGTTGTTTTTCCAGTTCCTACCAAACCGACTAGAAAGACAATAGGTGCTCGAGCAACGCCTAATCCTTTGTTTAAGCGTAGCTTGAGTACGGACATGTATTCAAGAATGCGCTCTTTGACCGATTCCATACCATAGTGGTGCTTATCGAGTGTTGATTTAATGAGCGAAAGATCAATAGGACGATCGACTCTGTTGTCCCAAGGAAGTGAAGTGATCCAATCGATGTAGTGACTAGTTTTTTCGAACTCTTCCGAATAAAAACCTTGGTAGAACATCCGCTGGAGTCGCTCTACCATCGTGGCTGCTTTTTGAGCAAGTTCAGGTGGTAGAGTAGCTGTTTTTAGCTTAGTTGATAAGACTTCGAGGTCTTTTTTAACTAAATCTTGAGCAGATTGATCCATATCAATTCCTAGTATAGAGCTTTAGGACCGATGGTCTCTAAATTTTCCAAAACCAGGGCGTGAAGGTCGATCAGACGAATTGCGATTGTTTTGGAAAGGTCGTCTGGGTCGATCGTTACTTTCTGGTCTAGCAGCTCTACCTTCATCGTTGAGAAGCATCGTAAGATTTATTCTGCCTTGACCATCGACTTCATAGCACTTAACTTGAATCAGATCGCCGACCTTAACAAGAGCGTTGGCATCTTCAACAAATTGGGTACTCATTCTGGAAACATGAACTAGACCTTCTTTACCGGGTAGAATTTCGACAAAGCAACCATATCCTTCAACCCTAGTAACAGTGCCTTGATAAATCTTGCCTACTTCAGCTTCCTGCATCATGCCATGAATATAATCTCTAACTTTGGAGACATTGGCTAAATCTGCACCAATGACAGTCACAAATCCAGCATCATCGACACTGATCTCGACATCGTTGGTGGTTTGGAGTGCTCGGATGTTTTTACCACCTGGTCCAATCAACTCTCCAATTTTGTCTACAGGAATAGTGACAGTGGCAAGTTTAGGTGCATATTGGCTAACAGTTTCGTTTGGAACACTAATAACTTCTAACATCTTGGATAAGATATGAAGACGGCCAATTCTAGCCTGTTCGAGGGCTGTTTCTAAGATAGAAGCAGTGACGCCTTTGATTTTGACATCCATTTGAATAGCGGTAATGCCATCATTGGTACCGGCGACTTTAAAATCCATATCTCCAAGATGATCCTCTATACCAGCAATATCACTTAAAGTGACATACTGGTCATCTTTGGTAATTAAACCCATGGCAATACCAGCGACGGGCTTTTTGATAGGAACGCCCGCGTCCATGAGAGCAAGAGTTGACCCACAAACTGATGCTTGTGAAGTACTACCATTACCAGACATGATTTCGGTTACGACACGGATGGTGTAAGGGAATTCTTCTTTACTTGGTAGCATGGGGATAAGGGCACGCTCTGCAAGCGCACCGTGACCAATTTCGCGTCGATTGGGGTTGCCAATTCTACCTGGTTCGCCGGTGGCAAAACCTGGCATGTTGTAATGATGCATGTAGCGTTTGGTTTCTTCACCCTTCATGCCATCAATCAATTGTTGGTCTTCGGGAGAACCCAAGGTGACGATTGAGAGAGCGTGAGTTAAGCCACGTTGGAAAAATCCTGAACCATGAGTTCTGGGTAAGAGTCCAACTTGAACACTGATAGGTCTGATTTCATCTAACTTTCTACCATCAAAGCGAGTTTTCTTTTCCAGAACCTGCTTGCGAACAAATTCTTTAATGGCTTCGTCAATAATGTTTATAAGTTCGGACTTATTGGCATCTGGCGCATCTACCATCAGTTTGTCAGCAATTGGTGAGAGTTTTATGCCTTCCCCACCAATAGTTTTACTTTCTTCTAAAATAGCAGCGACGTCGAGTTTTTTGGCAACTAATTTAACCAAAGCGGCATTGGCTTCGTCTTTGACAAAGGCAACTTTGGTTTTGGTAACGTCTTTAGCAAACTCTTCAATTGAAGAAATAATATTTTCAATTTGTTTTTGAGCTTCATTAAGAGCACCTAAAACTACTGACTCAGAAACCTCAAGGGCTCCCGCTTCAACCATAGCGATAGATCCAAGGCCGCCTGAAACCACCATATCGAGTTGAGATTTAAGTTTTTCAGTTTCGGATGGGTTGACTAGATATTCTGAGCCATTGAAGCCTAAACGGACGGCGCCGACGGGTCCCTCCCATGGAATATTGGAAATCCGAAGTGCTGCTGAAACGGCAATAATAGCGAGAATTTCTGGTTCGTTTTCACCATCTACAGAGAGAGGAGTGGCAACGACTTGAACCTCTTGAAGAAAACCGTTGGGAAACAGAGGTCGAATTGATCTGTCGATTAAGCGAGAGGTGAGAATTTCTGAATCTGCTGGTCGACCTTCACGTTTGATAAAACGAGATGAGCTAATAACACCACCTGCGTAATGTTTCTCACGATACTCAACTGTAAGTGGAAAAAAGTCGATACCATCTTTTCGAGGTCCGACAACCACCGTTGCTAACACGACAGTGTCTCCACAACGAGCTGTGACCGCACCGCTTGCTTGAGCGCCGAAAAGTCCAGTTTCAAGAATAATAGTTTTGCCACCTAAGGCGATTTTGCCTTGTTTGGTCATGAGTCCTTTCTGCGGGAAATGCCGATCGAGAAGAAGGGTAAAGCTACCACAATAGCCTTAACTTCCTCCTCAGATGGGCTAATCAATATAAAAGTCCCGCGATTAATTTTTTAATTTTTCTCTCCCACACCAATATTTAGTTCCTTAGCTAAGGATTGAAAATCTTTTGGATTACTCTTTGCTAAGTAGTTCATCAAACGACGTCTTTTAGAAATGATTTTTAACAAACCACGACGTGAATGATTGTCTTTTTTATGATCTTTGAGATGCTTGGTAAGATCCTCAATTTGAGCACTGAGAAGGGCAACTTGCACACGAGGAGAACCTGTATCAGTCTTGCTGGTGGCAAATTTAGTAATGATCGTTTGCTTTTTAGTATTTGAGAGCGCCATATCGTGCGTTATTGTAACAGATGAGTAATAAAAGGGCTAGCGATTGCTAGTATCAGCATTTGGTTTAAAGATTTTTGGTTGTTTCCAGTCCTTTGGAGCACCTCGATTGGGTCGAACTATGGGTGGGGCATCAAAGTCTCCGTCATCAGCTGAGTCAGCAAAGGTTGGAGCGGGGTAGTTGGGGAAAGATGGTGGGAAAGCGCCAAACCTTGAACTGGTAGAGAGTGAACTGCCGCCTAAAGTACCACCAGCACGAAGCAGAAAAGCTACAGCCTCAAAAGTGTCAGCAGAGGTTCGAGGTGATTGAAACTTCGAAGAGAGATTGCTAATTGAGCCTAATAGATTGGTAGCGGCATCTGCGGTAGGAGCAAAATCGATATTCTTGAGAAGGAAGGCAGTTAACTCTGAGAGTGAGGTGCTTTGCAAACTTTGTAAATTGAGACAATCGAACTGAGGCTGTTTGCCGCCTAAATTCAAATTGATAACTTTTGCTTTGTCTAAAAATGATTTCTCTTGAGCGTAAATTTCACCTAATTCTTCGAGAGAATTTATTCCTATAGTGAATACAACATCGGCATCTGCACCTGAATAAGCGTAGTTAATTGAAGAAGAGTCTGGAGGCTGAACTCCAGGTTGAGGTTGAATCAGTAACTGAAAGCGACCATTTGCATCGATGTCATAATCAACTTTTTTAAGATCCTCTTCTTTGAACTGAAAGGAGATGATTAAATTCTGGTTACCAATTGTAGTCTTGATTTTGTCGACTCCAAAAAATTGAGCTGCATCTACCTTAATGGGAGAACTACATCCTACTTGGATTGATTTACCAAGGCTTTCAAGAGTTAGAGATAATCCTAACGCTGTGGCCAATTGGTCGTTACTAGGCTCTGGGGGCAGAAGAACAATAGCAGTTTTAGCCTGAACTAGAAGAGCTTTGGCTTGGGCTACTAACTCTGATGGTAACAATGTAGAGGTTTCGATTTGTTTATGCATCTATATTATGGGATAGTATAACATCTCCAGGTTTAACGTCAAGAGGAGTCTCAAGGACCATTCCACATTCGAGTCCTTTTTTGACTTCTTTAAGACTTTCTCTACCAACTCGCAGTGACTTTATGATGGTTGTATCAACTCGATCACCTACTCTTAATTTGCCACTGACAACTTGGCAGCCATAAATAGTTGTGCCTTGGTGTTCAAATAGCTTTAGAATTTTAGCTTCACCTATTTGAATAGGTTGTTTGGCTGTTTCTGCTCTGGAAACAAAGTCTTTTAAATAATCAAAAAGCTCGTAGATAATACCGAAAGAAATTATTTCTACCCCTTCGGTAGTGGCTAGTTTGGCCACACTAGCGTTCGCTTTGGTATTAAAGCAAACAATTAAACTGTGGTTGGCTACTGCAAGCTGTACATCTGATTCTGAAACGGCTCCAACTGAAGATCCATGAACATATACCTGTGGTGGTAATGAGCCTAAGATGGCTTCGAGTGAACCGGCTACATCGGTTTTTAGAACAATGGATATAAATGATTTGGTAGGATCTGTGTCTTTTGAATAAAAACCAGCATATGACTGAGCGACTAGATCACTCTTCTCATTTGGGGAAGTGGTAATGATTTCACCTACGGCAGGCACCAGAGTAAAGCCTAAGACTTGAACTGGGGTGGAGGGTGAGGCAGTATCGACCACACTACCGTTGCTATTAAACATGGTACGAACTTTACCTATCGACTTGGTGCTGTCATACATCGAGTCTTTGGATTTTAGGCAACCTGATTTAACTAGAAGAGTAGCAATGGGACCTTTTTGTGGATGAAGTTGTGACTCGATGACAAGTGCTTTGGTTGTATCCTGGCTTGTATCTGCAAGACCTTCTACTTCTGACAACAGAACAATCATTTCAAGAAGGTCGTTGACACCTTGACCAGTTTTGGCTGACAACTCGACGACGGGAGTATTGCCGCCGTATCCTTCAACATATACTTCATATTCAGCTAGAGTAGTCTTTACTTTTTGGACATTGGCATCTGGTAAATCAACCTTGTTGATTGCAACAATAAACGGAACTTTGGCTGCTCGAATATGATCGATCGACTCTCTGGTTTGTGGCATTACAGCATCGTCTGCAGCTACCACCAAGATGACCACATCAGCAACTTTGCCACCGCGTGCACGCATGGAGCTAAAAGCGGCATGGCCGGGAGTATCAATAAAAGTAATAAGTTGATTCTGGAAACTGATTTGATAAGCACCTATAGCTTGGGTAATTCCTCCTAATTCTTTAGCTTGAACATTTGAATTTCTGATGCGATCAAGAAGTGAGGTTTTACCATGATCAACGTGACCAAGAATAGTAACCACGGGTGGTCTGACGAGTTGTGATGCCATATATTTTGTGACGAACCAGCTCGGGCACGACTAGAAAGGTTAGACCTTTGGAGTTGAGGGCTGGTAGGCTGCTAACTTACCTTTGATAAATTCAAGAACTTCTTCGGTGACGCCACTAACCTTGGCGATATCTTCTAGATGACGGGCAAAATCTTCAATCCTAGTGAAGCCGGCAGCTACTAATGATTCACGGACAGAGACATCAAGTCCTAGTTGATCAATTTCATATTCTTCTTCACCAGTAACAGCAATACCGGGATCTGTTTGATCTGAGACAACTCTGACTTTCATCTTGGCAAGACGTGCAGCAAGTTTGACGTTGGTACCGCCTCTACCAATGGCAAGCGAAAGTTGATCGTGAGGCACAGTGATTGTGGCTTCATCTTCACCTGAGCTAATTTCCACTTTTAGTGCTTCGGCGGGGGCAATAGCGGAACGCAAGAACTTATCTTTGTCGTCACTAAATTGAATGATGTCTATTTTTTCACCATTGAGCTCGTTAATGACGGCTTGTACTCTAACTCCTTTTTGACCGACACAGGAGCCGACAGGATCAACTCCCTCTTGGTTACTGGTCACAGCAATTTTAGTTCTGTTGCCTGCTTCTCGTGCTATTGCTGAAATGACCACACTTCCCTGGCCAACTTCTGGAACTTCTCGAGCAAACAATGCTGAAACTAATTTGGGGTCAGATCTTGAAACAATTATCTGTTGACCTTTAAAAGTTTCTCTAATGTCTAGAAGGACAACACTTAAACGAGAATTTAGGCGGTAATATTCCGTGCGAACTTGTTCTTCTGGGGGCATCATGGCAGTACCACGACCAAGGTCGATAATGACATTTCTACCATCCATGCGTTGGACCATGCCTGCAACCACTTCACCTAATTTACCTTGATATTCAGAAATAATTCCGGCTTTTTCGGCTTCTCGAATTTGTTGGAGGATGACTTGTTTAGCGGTTTGAGCAGCAATACGACCAAAACCAGGTGGGGTGACGTCTTTGTATGAAGTAGTAGGAGCATCTGCTTTTCCTGCCCTAAGTTTGAATTCACCACTGTCAGAATCAAGCTCTGCTACAACAACCTCCTCGTTCTCAGCGATAATCATCGCTTCTGCTGGGAAGTCTTTTTCAAAAGAGGCAATAAGAGCTGATTTAACAGCATCAACGACGACTGTGACGGGAATATTTCTCTCTTCACAGATTTGATTGATAGCCGCAGCGAATTCGGTGCGAGCAAAAGATGTGTTGTTGTTCATAAATGATACTTAAAAATAAAAAGGTGGCATTTGCCACCCTTAGACTCTTAACCTAGCTGATTATAGCACGGGACTTTTTGTAAGACAGGTAGCGAAGGACGTACAAAATGATGATCAAGATTATAGCCTGAAAGATAGCAAATTGCCCTTCTCTAAGCCCACGATGGATGAGGACAAGAATAAATAACAGGTGGACAAGTTGATGTAAATTTTTCCAATTACGTTTGAGAAGTCGAATTGAATAATCGTTACTTGTGATAAGTAAGGTAATCATTACTAAGAGAGCAAGGGAGCCGAAAAACAACGAACTACCTATTCCTAAATTGATAATAGTTTGGGCTAAGACAATTGGTCCACCAAACTGATTTGAAACTAATAAAACGTGAGTAAGAGCAAAAATACCACTGGCTATGCCAATTTGCCTTCGTAGAGTCATTAAATACTTAATCAGAGGGATTTGAGGGAAAAGACTTACAACCGGACGAGCAAAAATGGTGATAGTTAGGGCAATTAAAGCTAAATTGGCAGCTTTACTGGAAAGATCAAAGATATAAACAGTGATGGCTGTAATGAGTGTAAGAAAGTGGAGTGTTTTTTTTAGTATTGGAAGACTAGGCAGACTCATATTTTTCTAAGATTTGTTTTTGAGACTTAGTTATTTTACTAGGAATAGTTACTTTAAACCTGATATACAAATCACCTTTACCATTCCCGTGAACTGAGGGTAGCCCTTTGCCTGTAAGTCGCAAAAGTGAATCTGGCTGAGTGCCAGGTTTTATTTTGATATTTACATCTCCATCTAAAGTGGGGATGGTGACTTCTCCCCCTAAGATGGCAGTGACAAATCCTAGTGAATGAGTGTAAATAAGATTTTGACCTTCGCGTTGAAAATGAGGATCTTGCTGGACTTGAATGATTAAATCGAAGTCGCCAAAACGAATTTTAGTATTTGAGTCTACACCTGCCGGGACTTTTACTTGATATTGTTTTCCTTGATGTACCAATGTTTTTGTCACACCTTTGGCAGCTTCCATAAAGGGAATGACAATCTGGTACGTGATTTTTTGAGGTCCTCGTTGAAATGGCGAGGCGCCACCAAAGAAGTTTTCAAAAATATCCATGGGGTCTGAAAAACCACCAAAGATGTCCTCGAAATTTACATTGGCGGAGTACCCAAATGGTCCAGAACGATTAAAGGGATTATTGCCTGCGTTATAACCTTGATTTTGATCAAAAGCAGCGTGACCAAAACGATCATATTGTGCTTTTTTCTGGGGATCAGAAAGCACCTCGTAAGCTTTGGTTACTTCTTTGAACTTTTCTTCTGCGCCGGCTTCTTTATTTCGATCAGGGTGATACTGTAAGGCAAGTTTTCTATAGGCAGATTTGATCTGAGTATCTGTTGAATTTTTTGAAACACCAAGAACCTCGTAAAAATCCCTTTGATTTGCCATAAGATACTTTCGTTTCGGTTACTTTTTAGGCTCCTCCTCGGTTTCGACGGTGATACTACATTCAGTGACAAGTGCCGCGATGGCGCCAACCCCAGCAAGAACTGGAGCAACCAAGGCACCTACGACACCAATAGTGAGAGGGAGTTCGATAAGACTTTTGCCAGCTTTGTCACTGATAACAATTCTTCTGACATTGCCTTGATTTATGATTTCTTTGACCTTGGCAACAAGTGAATCACCGCTGACTTTAAAGGTTTGTGTTTTTGCTTTTTTGGTAGCCATATTGTTTAGTTTAATTGATTATGAAACAACCTCGCCTTCTTCTGGCTTGGTGTTGTCTTTGGTAACTTCCTCACTAGCTTTTGGTTCTTCTGTCTTTTTGTCTGCTTCTGATGCAGCTTTGTAAAGAGCTTCAGAGTGTTTATTGGCTACTTCAGCAGTCTGCTTGAAGGCTTCTTCAAGAGATTCTAAGGTGACATCTGCCTTCTTAAGCTCTTCTTCCAGCTTACCGAGCGAAGTCTCCATCTCTTCTTTAGCAGTAGGATCAAATTTGTCACCACTGTCTTTGAGAAGTTTTCTGGTGGTGAAGATAAAGGTTTCAGCTTCGTTTTTCTTTTCGACTAAAGCTTTTCGTTTCTTGTCATCTTCGGCGTACTTCTCTGCTTCTTGCTTCATCTTTTCAACCTCGTCGTCTGAAAGATTAGTTGCATTCTGAATAGTGATATGTTGAGACTTACCTGTTGCCTTGTCTTTGGCACTGACTTTGAGGATGCCGTTGGCATCGATATCAAAGCTGACTTCAATTTGAGGAACACCTCTTTGAGCAGGTGGTAAGCCGTCTAGGACAAATCTGCCAAGACTTTTGTTGTCTGATGCCATTGGTCTTTCTCCTTGAAGGATGTGAATTTCAACTTGTGGTTGATTGTCTGCGGCAGTAGAGAAAACTTGAGACTTGGTAGTGGGAATAGTGGTATTTCTTTCGATTAGAGGGGTCATAACACTACCCATGGTTTCAACACCAAGAGTGAGGGGAGTGACATCTAATAAAAGAATATCTTTGACATCTCCAGCTAGGACACCTCCTTGAATTGCAGCACCGATAGCAACAGCTTCGTCAGGATTTACGCCTTTGTGAGGCTCTTTGCCAAAGAATTCTTTGACTACTTGAACCACTTTGGGCATACGAGTCATACCTCCGACTAAGATGACATCTTTGATGGCACTTTTGTCGATGCCAGCGTCTTTTAATGCCGCTTGGCAAGGAACAATGGTTTTTTGAACAAGGTCGTCAACAAGCTCTTCGAGTTTTGATCTGGTAAGAGTCATGGTGAGATGTAAGGGTTGACTGTCTTTACCCTGGGTAATAAATGGCTGGTTTATTTCAGAGGATGAAGCGCTAGATAGCTCAATTTTAGCTTTCTCTGCGGCATCTTTAATTCGCTGAAGTGCTTGTTTGTCTGAAGATAAATCAACTCCATTCTCTTTTTTGAATTGTTCGAGAATGTATTCGATAATTCGTTGATCAAAATCATCACCACCTAAGAAAGTGTCTCCATTAGTTGCTTTTACTTCAAAAACTCCATCTCCAATTTCTAGAATTGAAACGTCAAATGTACCTCCACCAAGATCATAAACAACAATAATGCCAGATTTATCTTTGTCTAAGCCATATGCTAAAGCCGCGGCGGTGGGTTCGTTGATTATCCTTTTGACATCTAGACCAGCAATTTCACCAGCTTGTTTGGTGGCTTGGCGTTGACTATCGTCAAAATAGGCAGGGACTGTAATGACAGCTTCCTTTACCTCTTGACCCAAATAGCTTTCGGCATCAGCTTTAGCCTTTTGAAGTATCTTGGCAGAAATTTCTTGAGGTGTATAGTTTTTGCCGTCAACCTCGACAGTGGCCATACCATCCTTGCCTTTTTTAACTATATATGGAACGTGCTTGATAACTTTTTTGACTTGGGCACTGTCAAATTTTTGACCCATCAGTCTTTTGACCGAATTGATGGAATTCTTTGGGTTAAGAACCATCTGTCGCTTGGCAACATCTCCTACTAGGTTCTTAACTGGTTCGACAATTGAAGGAAAAGTATTGCGTCCTTCAGCTGTAGGAATTATTTTGGCTGTGCCGCCTTCCATAACAGCAACAGCTGAGTTGGTGGTTCCGAGATCGATTCCGATAATTTTAGACATAGTTTTTGAATAATTTTTAATTAAATTGTTTTTCGACCAACAGTAACTTTGGCGGGTCGAAGCACCTTTTCATCAAGCTTGTAGCCAACCTGTGAAACAGTAACCACTTGATCCTGCTCACCTTCGACTACTTCAACACACTCCATGGTTAGAGGCTCGAATACCTCACCTTGTGGGGAAAATGAGACTAATCCATAATTTTTAAGAGTGGTTGCGAGTGAATTGATGACGTGACCAAGCCCTGCATCATTAAGATGGCTTTGGGCGCGATTCAGGTCATCAAAAATGGGCAGTAAATCGGTTAAAAGCTGCTCATTGGCAAATTTAATTGCGATTTGGCGATTGAGAACAGATCTTTTTTCTTGGTTTTGGTAATCTGCTAAGGCTCGACGATATTTGTCGTCAAGACTAGCAACTTGCTCCTTTAGTTCGTTGATTTGAGCACTATAATCGATGATTTTTTTTGTATTTTTCATAACAAGTGACTGAGTATTTAGGAATTTTCTGAAAGTTGATTAACTAAATTAGCAACATAACGGACAAGGGGGATATTGTGATCATAGGCTTGCCTTCTAGTACCGAAGATCCCTATACTACCGCGCTGATCACCGACTTGGATATCGGCAAAAAGGCAACCTACTGGCTCAAAAACATCAAAGCCTAAATCTGATCCTACTAATAAATGAATTGGTTGATTGCCCAAACCTTTTTTGAAAATGTCATAGAGTCTGTTTGAATGATCTAGCATGTCTAGAATCTCTCTAGTAACGGCTAAATCATAAAACTCGTGGGCTAAGAGTAAATTTGCATAACCGGAATGATAAAGATGTTCTCCATCGAGTATAGCTACAGACAAAGCTTGGGTACGTTCAGCTAAAACTTTGGTAGCTTGTTTGAGTAGGGCAGATGGATCTGAGCGATGGTCCCAAACACGTTCTTTGACGGCGACTTGCTCGGCCACTGACAGATCTCTTTCTCTCATTAGTTCTTGGACAAAAAACTTGATAGCTACTGAAGTGGGAATACGGCCAGACGATGAATGTGGTTGGCTTAAAAAACCTTTCTTTTCCAGTTCAGCCATCTCATTTCTGAGTGTGGCGGGAGAAACTCCAAGTCGATATTTGGTTTCTAGAGTGACACTGCCCACAGGCTCGGCAGTACTAGTATATTCGTCGACGACGGCTTTGATAATAGAGATTTGTCTTGGTGTGAGGTCCATAACTTTTTACTCAAATTTGAGTAATTAGCAGAATGATAGCACGAGTGATAATGACCGTCAAGAAAGTGCTTGTGTTAAAGTGAATTAAGCATGAAAAAGGCATATATGGTAAAGCAGTTTTTACCCTTAGTAGTGGGTATTTTGGTGATTGCAGTAGTTGTTTTGGTACTACCTAATGCGGTTAAGTATGTAAGTAAAGCAAGTGCAATTTCTGCTAATTTGGTCGTAAATTATGAAGGAGTGTTAGGTCAAATGCCCACTCCATGGCGCAATTTAGCACAAGGGGGAGAAGAGCCAAAACCTATGTTATCTAATGTGGTTAGTCAAGTAAAAACCCTTCGACCAGAGTATATAAGAATTGACCATATATACGATGCCTATGAAGTAGTAAAAAACGATGGTGGAGTAATGACTTACGATTGGTCGAAACTTGATAAAGCGGTGGACGAAGTATTGGCAACTGGAGCAAAACCTTTCTTTAGCTTGTCTTACATGCCAAGTGCAATCTCAAAAGGTGATGT
>CAZBFU010000001.1:59979-71842 GCA_964491365.1 uncultured Pseudomonadales bacterium | reverse complement strand
CCTGCCGTGACGGCACTATACCAAAATTGGGTAGAAAGATTGATTAAATTTGTTGACGCTGAGAATTTGAGAATGGACTTTGTGAGTTGGCACAGATATGACATGAGTATTGATCAATTTGAAAAAGATGCAGCTACGGCGCGTGAATGGGCAAGTAACATTCCAGCACTAGTTAATTTGAAATATTATGTGACTGAGTGGGGTCACAATAGTAAAAATGATCCTGGTTATGACAACATGTTCGGCGCAATACATACGATTGCAGGAGCAAGAGCGATGATGGGTCAAGTTCACAGAGCGTTTGTGTTTGAGATAAAAGACGGACCAGGACCTACTAAAAAGTGGGGTAGGTGGGGAATGATTACTCACGAAAATCATGGGACGTTGGAATTAAAACCTCGTTACCATGCATTGAAATTTTTAAACACACTTGGAGCTTATAGAATAGGATTGTCTGGTGAAGGATCACACGTAAAAGGGATCGCATCAATTGATGATAAAGGTAACATAAAACTGATGGTGGTCAACTATGATATGGCAGGGAAACGTTCAGAAGCAGTTCCGATCACCTTTGATAATTTACCAGTGAAAAGCTTTAAGTACTCACGTCGTGATTTTACTGGTAACGACGCTTTGACTAAAACAGTTAAGACGATAAATATCGCAACGGATTCTGCAAGTTGGAAAACCACAGAGCTTTTGGGGCCAAATTCTGCGGTGATGTTGAGTTTGGATTTCTAGTTTTCTTGACCTGAACGGACTGCAGCCAAAAAAGCTTCTTGAGGTAAGGCAACTTTGCCTAGCATTTTCATACGTTTTTTACCTTCTTTTTGTTTTTCTAACAATTTTAGACGTCTCGTTCGATCACCTCCATAAAGTTTAGCCGTAACATCTTTGCGAAAGGCTTTGACGGTTTCACGAGCGATAACTGTTCCACCAATAGACACTTGAACTGGAATTTCAAACTGCTGACGAGGAATAGCTTCTTTTAACTTTTGGGCGAGTGATCTAGCTTTTTGAAGTGATTTTTCTTTGATAGTGACTGTGGCAAGGGGGGAAGCTTCTTCGTGATTTAAATAGACTGACAATTTGACCAATTCTGCTTCTTGCCAACCAGCAGGTTCATAGTTTAAGGAGGCAAACCCAGAAGAGGCACTCTTTAACCGATCGTGTAGTGAGGTGATTACTTCAATAAGTGGCATGAAATACTCGAGCTCAACTAGTTTGTCCAAATAGGTCATATTAATTAACGACCCTCTTAGTTCTTGACAGGTGTCTAATACAGCTCCCAGATAATCTGGAGAAACTACGATTTGAACAGCAGCAATTGGCTCACTGGTAGTAGCAGTTTGAACAGGGTCAGGAAACTCAGAGGCGGTGTTGAACGATATCGTCTCCCCAGATTTCATTAATGCTTGGTACTCTACACTAGGAGAGGTAGCAACAACTGGAAGGTTGAATTCCAATTCGAGGCGCTGAGTAACCACTTCAGAATGGAGAAGTCCAAGAAAACCTACTCTGATACCTTGACCTAATACCAATGATTTAATTGGTTTAGTTTCGAGAGCGGCATCATTGAGTTTTAGTTTACCTAAAGCATCGATCAAATCTTGATACTGACTATTGTCAATTGGAAAGACATCGAAATAGACATTTGGTCTAACATGACGATAACCTGGAAGCGCTAGATCAGATGACACATCCCGGAAAGAAATTGTGTCACCAACTTTTACATCTTTGATTTCTTTAAGGGTAGTAACTACATAGCCTACTTGACCAACATCTAATTTGCCTGTGGCGACACGACTTGGTGAAAAGACGCCAATCTCATTGGGCGTGATGTTAAGTTTGGTGCGTAATAGTTGATAGGGCTTACCGACAACAATTTCTCCTTCGACAATTCTTACAAATGCTATAACACCTAAGTGCGGATGATAAGTAGAGTTAAAAATAAGTGCTCGAGGAACCTCGCTTTTGAGATTTTGCGGAGCAGGAATTTGTTTTATTACTTCTTGAAGTAATTGTTCTACCCCAAGACCGTTTTTAGCGGAGATTTGTAATATGTCTTTGCCTGGTAAGAGTTCTTGGGTTTGGCGAATACAAGAGTCTACATCGGCAAGATTGGCATCAATTTTATTAACGGCTGGGACAATAGTTAAGCCTAAATTCTGAGCCAACCGAAGGTTGGCAACTGTTTGCGCTTGTACTCCCTTAGTTGCATCGATAAGCAATATCGCCCCTTCACAAGCCTGTAGTGCACGTTCAACTTCGTAATTGAAATCTACATGTCCAGGAGTGTCAATCAAATTCAATAGATACTTCTGACCTTCATATTGATATGCCATCGATACTGGCGCCATTTTGATAGTAATTCCCCGCTCTCTTTCGATAGGGTTACTATCAAGCAGCTGTTCTTTCATCAGTCTAGATTCAACCGTCAAGGTTAATTCCATTAGACGATCTGCCAGGGTAGATTTCCCAGCATCAATATGGGCAATAATGCAAAAATTACGAATGTTATTCATGAATTGCTATCAACCGAGGTTTCAATGACTTCGTCGCTTCTACTCAACACCTTGCGCCAATTACCTAAATGTTTGAACATGGCGACAACGTCGGAAAATTCCTCGATTTGGAAGATTTTACTAAACACAAGATACACCATGAAGCCGACAGAAGAAACGGTGAGGGTCAGAAGGATCAAGGGAATGGTTCGAGTGGTATCAAAAACAAATTGATCTAAAAGACGCATTGGAAGCCAGAGTGCAAGCCCAGTAAAGAACGAAGTGGCAATCATCCATAAAATTCGATGTGAGATTCTTAAAGCACCTAAGCGACGCCTAAGAAAATAGTATAGAAGGAGAAAATCGACGATATTAGAAATACTCATACCAATAGTTACTCCCAACACACCTAAATTCTGAACCCTACTTAAATAATAAGAGCTGACGACAAAAACGATCATCGTGCTTGTGGCAATAATAAGGGGTGTCCTAGTGTCTTTGAGAGCGTAGAAAGCTCTAGTGAGGACGTGACCGACAGCAACTAGTGTAATGGTAATCGCTAAGCTTGCTAGAACCCTACCTGTTAATAAAGTAGCTTCCCATGGAAAGTTCTTGGCACCGAAAGCTAATCGAACCAAAGGAACTCTTAAGACTAAAACTAAAACACTGGCAGGTAGTGAAAAAAAACACACCTGGAGAATAGTTTTATTGAGAACTTTAATAAATTCTTCTCGCCTACTTGGACTTGAGGCCTCGTCAGAAAGTGAGGGAAAACTTGCTTGTCCTAACGAAACTCCAAAAAGTGAAATAGGTAGAACATAAAGTTGTCTGGCGAAACTGAAAATTGAAAGTGACCCTGCTGCTAGGAGCGAGGTGATATTGACCGCGATATATCTCTCAATTTGCTCAATACCTAAAGAGAGAGCTCTCGGGGGCATTAATTTGAGCATGGTAAATAGCGGGGTATGAGAAAAATTTAAGGTTAGATGTGGTCTGAAGCCTAAGCGAATTACAAAGGGAATCTGAATAAGGAAATGTAGCAGAGCACCTAGAACGACTCCTACTCCTGCAGCATAGATGCCTATTTGTTTTGATAGCAATAAAATGCCAATAATTGTGCCTAAATTGTAGAGAAGAGGAGCAATGGCGGGAATTAGAAAGCGTCTTCTAGCTTGGAGGATGCCGGTTAAAAAAGCTGAGATCGTAAAGAATAATTGTGCAGTGGACATCAACCTAATGAGATTTGCCATCACATCCAACTGACGGCCATCGTAATGAGTAATCAGGTCTGCGACAGGGCGGGCAAAAATAAACAGTAAGACGGTGAAAACAAACATCAAGCCTCCGATAAAAGTGAGGGCAGCATTAGCGAGCTCATATGCTTTGGTATAAGACTCTTTGGCTGATTCTTGGAAGAGAGGGATAAAAGCGGCAGAAACGGCACCAACCACCAAGAGCTGGAAGATAGTATCTGGTAGAACAAAGGCAGCAAAGTAGACATCAAGATCTGCTTCCAAGCCACCAAAAAAACGAGCTGCGAGAAGATGATTTCTAACCAAACCTAGTAAGGCTGAGGCTAGATAAGAAGCGGCAATGATGAAGGCAGCAGACAAGATACTTTTGTTTTCTGACTCAAGTAAGGCGCGTGATTTGTTGATAAAACTTTGGACCATAGTGGGATCAAGATTGGATTATAGATTCGCTGCTATGGTAAAATCCAGCCTTATGCCAATCACAAAATCTGCAATCAAGAAATTACGCGTCGATAAAAAGCGAACAGCAGTCAATAAAGTTGTGCGTTCTAGAGCTAATTCTCTAGTAGGTGCGATAAGAAAAACCAAGAATGCTGTTGATCTCCCAGCCGTATTTTCAGCATTAGATAAAGCCGCTAAACGTCGGATTTTTCATCCTAGAAAAGCTGACAGGCTTAAATCTAGAATTGCTAAACTTTTTTCGTCAAAGTAGTCCACCGCTAGTTTATACTTAGGTAGAGATGGCTGCCCATTTATCTAGTATTAACTTAATTCCAAAGAATTCTTTTGAGTATTCTAATTTGGGAAAGACCTTGAAGTGGTCCTTATCGTCAGGACGAGTTTTGGTTGTGTTTACAGAATTTGTAGTCTTGCTAGCTTTTGCATCTAGGTTTTACTACGACAAAAGAGTAAATGACATTGCCGAGGAGATTGACCAAAAACAAGCATTGATCCAAAGTTATAGTGAAATTGAAGCACAAGCTCGGGCAATTATTGCAAAACAGAAAATTGTCGATAAGTACATTGCCTACAACTTAGGGATAGACGGAAAATTTTCGGCGGCTAAACGATTTACACCTTTGGACACAACTTATGACTCAATCTCAATCAAACAAGGAAAAATGGATCTGAGTGGAGTGACCGGCTCTGAAATGAGCCTAATGACCATAGTCTCGGGTTTAGCAAAGATGGAAGGAGTTGGAGAAATTTCAATTGGTTCGATTGAATACGATCAAAGAAGTAGTTTGTTGTCATTTAAAATTGCAGCCTCGATTGGCAAAACACCATGATCCCTCCTTGGAAAGACGAAAAGTATCGAAGGGTTTATAACAAACCAGAAATTAAAGCTTCTCTAGAAGTAATTTTGTCTGTATTTGCGAGCTTGTTTATGGTGGCGGTTGCGATCAGACCAACTCTTGGTACGATTGCCACCTTGCAAAAAAAAATTGAAGATAGTCAACTGGTCAGCGACAAGATGAGCACAAAGATAGAAGAACTTATAAAAGCACAACAAGATCTAAGTAACTTGGCGGATCGACTTGAAAGTTATGCTTTGGCCGTCCCTGACAATCATGAGATTGTTGGCTTACAACAGAGAATGGAGTTATTAGCAACTGAAGGAGGGCTTAGAGTTAATTCTATAGAAGTCGATGCGATTCCAATTGTAGGTGAAAGAATTTCATTTTTATCTACTAAATCAAAGTCTGAACAACTGCCGCCTATTGAAAAAGGCACTAACATAGCAAAGATGCAAATTGATTTTGATATTTCAGGTGATCAACAACCAATTATGAAATATTTGACTAATTTGGAAAACATGGATCGTGTGATTTTGATAACAGATTTAACGGTATCAAAAGATGAAAAAATTAATGGATTCGCAGAAGCGACAGGAACCTCACTGCGAGCTGTAGGAAAAGCAGAAGCATATTATTTGTTAGCCACCACAGAAGAATAATATGGCAACAATAAAACGTGCAAAAAGTAGCTATGTTCTAATTGCTGGACTTCTTGGAACAGTAGTTGTTGGAGCTTGGCTTTTTTATACCGTGGCGGCAAACTTAATCAAATCTCAACAAACTGAAGTACAAAAAAGACTTATAAGTCCACTTGATGGTAGTGTCCGAGAAAAATCAGTGGAAAATTTGGACTTACGAAGACAGTTTACAAATACAGAACTAAATGCGGTAATCTTAAGTAACAACGTGCCAGCAATAACTGTAGCTAGTGAGTCCGGCACGCTTAATAATCGACAACAATAGATTAGATGGAAGACAGAGGGTTAATGAAAAAAAGGATCCCAACGATCCTAGGGTTTGTGATTTTAATTGCTGGTTTAGTAGCTGGAGTTTATTTGGTAGGTCAACAACAAGGATTTTTTACAAAAGCTGGACCAACTTCTGTTCCAAAGAATGTAAAGATTACTAATCGAGGTAGTAGTACATATACAGTTTCGTGGACTACGGATGTGCCTGTTACAGGTTTTGTAAAGTATTCAGATAATCCATCAAGGCTCACAATCCCAGCAGGAGACACAAGAGATCAAGTGACTGGAACATCGTCTCCTTATACAACACATTATGTGGACGTTACTGGTCTTTCTGCTGACAAAACTTATTATTTTGAAATTGGATCAGGATCAACTACATATAACGACGACGGTAAGCCATATCAAGTAAGAACCGCAGTGGCAGGTGTTGCCCCAACTGAAGATGTCATGAGCGGAAAAGTACTAACAGCGGCAGGTGCAGGGGCTGCAGGGGCAATGGTGTACGTAGAACTGACTGGTTCTGAATTGTTGTCTACCCTGACCAAGAGTGACGGAACTTTTAGATTAGCTTTATCTAACGCTCGAAATAAACAAGGCAAATTTTTAACTTACGATAAAACGAAAGAAACTATTTCAATCACCGTTCAAGCTGGAGCAAATGGCTCAGCAACAGCAATAACCAACACGACAACTGATAATCCAACCCCAGAAATTACTTTAGGAAAAACACACAATTTTGTGGGTGAATCTTTAGCAAATTTACCAATTAATAGCTTGAGTAGTACTACAAGCTCAAGTACAAAGAGTGGCTCTTTTAAAGTGGCAGAGGAAACTACTCTAGTCAATGATGCAGGCTTGGAGGTGAAACTTCTCTACCCTGCCGCTGAAGGAGAAAGAGTTTATACAACTACTCCCGAATTTATAGGAACTGGTCCTGAAGGGAGAAATATTGCACTGTCTCTAAACACAATTCCATTGCAAACAGCATCTGCTACTCCTTCTAGTAATGGAAACTGGGCTTGGTCCCCGAACGGAAGTCTGGACTTGGGTTTTTATACATTGACTTGGGAATTTAAGAATTCTCAAGGTGTGACAACCAAAACTAGTCGAGGATTTGAAATTGCTTCTGCTTCTGCAGGAATTGGTGGATTATTACCAGCTTTCACCGCGACACCGACAGCAACTCCAACTATAGCTTCCCCATCAGCTGAGCCTACTCCTGAGTACGTAGCGTCACCGACTGCCACACCAATGGCGACAGGATCTGCATCAGAAAGTGGGACCTTGGAAGAGGTGGGCGTATTGACTCCGACCATAGCGCTACTTATGATGGGAATAGGCCTCTTTTTTGCAGGCAGTTATTGGAATAAAAAGTTAACAACGCAATAAACAAGTTCCTTCAATGGACAACACAAACCCTCTTTCTTCTGGATTAACAGGCGTCGCACCATCGACTAGTGTCGCCCCTACGCTGACACCGCCAACTCCTCCATTGCCAGATACAAATGAAGTAGCACCAACCATGGTGCCACCAACACCACCGACACCACCTACACCAAACGGACAAGAGAGTAGCCCTAAAAAGAAGGTTCCTTTGAAAGCAGTGATCGGCGGAGTGATCGCAACGTTAGTGATCGCTGTGGTCGGAGTAATTGCAAGCCAACTTAATCAATCTGGAAATTTAGCTGATACAAGATCTAAAGCTGCTTGTTCAAACTGGACAGTCAGTTGTAACGGAAAATGTTACCAAGAAAGTAATTGTGATGCTCAGGCTACCTTTGAAGGAGCAAATCCTGGAAATGGAAAAGGTGCATGGGAATCTCAAGCATGTAGTAGTGGTGCTCCTAGTACATGGAATTGTGGAAACGCTGGTGGTGGAACAACCACTAATGTCTGTGATGGCCCTCAAAACCATAGTTATTGTGCAGGGAAAGCGCCTGGCTCTACAGCGACTGGCGGAGGTGTCACTGGAACTTGTAATGGTGTTACACAAGTGTCGACGGGTCACTGGAATTGTAGCTGGACATCTGCTGGCACCTGTACAGCAAATGCTTGTGAGAATTTATCTTCAGGAGGTTCTAGAAAATGTAATGCTCAAGGATCTGGTTGGACAAATTACACAGGTACGAACTGTTCAGATTCTTCGTCTAATGACGGAAGAAGCGTAACTTGTAGAACCGAGAATGACGCATGTACAACCTCTACTGGCGCAAGCGGTAGATGTGTGATGGGAACAAACGGTTTAAGTTGTAACATCGTCAATCAGAACGAAACTGGAAGAGCGGAATGTACAAGTGCTTCGGGAAGTTGTACTACCTCAGATGGACTACAAGGAACTTGCCAAGGTTTGAGGACTACTAGTGGAAGTACCGCGTATACATGTGTAGCGATAAATCACAATAATGACACAACTAAACCAGGAAGTTGTACTTCTGTCGCTGGAAATGCTTGTCTGTCTACGTGTACATCCGGATTTGCACCGACATCAGGAACCTGTAGTATTGCTGCTTTAACTTGTTGTAAAAGAACTGATGTCTCTTCCGGTGGATCTGGTGGAAACAGTAGTACTGGAGGTACTGGAACTGGTGGGGCGACGACATGTTCGAACTGGACAGTAAACTGTGGAGGAAATAAATGTTACCAAGAAAGTAGCTGTAGTGCCCAATCGACTTTTGAAGCAGTTAATCCAGGAAATGGTAAGGCTGCCTGGGAGGCTCAAGCTTGTAGTAGTGGAGCTGCTAGCACCTGGAATTGTGGTGGAGCCGCGGCAGCTTGTGTGGGAATGAAAGGAGATTGTAATAGTGCACCGTGTTGTGATGGTCAAAATTTAGTTTGTCAGGGAACCACAGGTAATAGAAAATGTGAACAGACCTCCTCGGGTGGAAGTGGAGATGCTTGGTGTAGAGCAGGTGCAGGAGCAACCGGAACAGCACTTTGTAATAAATGGTATGGATTTAAATGTAATCAATTGTCTGATGGCCAATGTTTAAGCAACGGTCAACTTAAAAGTTCAGAGGCTGAAGCAAGAGCATATGCAGGTACGTGCGGACAAGTTGATCAAGTTTGTGACAGCAATAGTGGAGACAGAGCGGGAGATTTGTGTGGAGGATTTGAAGTCATCACCGGTAGTTGTTCTGCACCTTCGACCAACTCTACTCCAACCACCAACTCAACCCCTCAAATTGCTGGAGCATGTATGGAAACTAGAATATACGTAGGTACTGGTTCAACTTTCCCAGATACAGCAACTCCAAGAGACCAGCTATCAAGCGCAGTTTCAATTGGCAAAACTTTAAGAATGGCGGTACGAGGAAATACCACCATGTTTAAAGCTGGAAGATTTGTGGTGAAAAAAGATGGTCAAGTGTTGGGTACTTATGACACGACAACGACTAAGAATTTACCTGGAGACGCCGCAGCTAAAGAGTTTTATTACGACTTCCCTGTGACTCAATCAGGAAGCTATGTGGTGATGGGTTATGTGAATGAAGCAGCACCTTTGGCAACCACAGCGCCCATTGTGCCAGTACCTGGGGCTTGGGATGATTATCCAATCAATCCAATTACATGGGATGCGATTGTCCAATACTATCAGCCTGGAGGCGCGCTTCGAACTAATATTTATTCAGGTGGTAGATACTGGGGTTATACCTGCCAGAATGGATCATGCTCTGCATACATTTCTGCAGACTTGGCAGCAGGAAACTCAGCATATGCAGCCGCTTCCCCAGACTTTAGTTTGCCAAATACTTATGACGCAGTCTCTGCATACATGAAGAGTGGAACTGTCTTGCGCCAAACTATTGTCGCTGGTAGCAATATTTACATCACCGAATGTGAGTTTGTAGCTGCTGACAATGCAGCGGTTAAGGGTTGCAAGAAGGTGAAATCTATGTCTCTTGCCGATTTTAGGAATTCAATTCCAGATCCAAACAGAATTTGGCAGGGCAATCCGTTACCTACAGATGGATATGATGCAATCTCAGCAACAGTCCTACCTGGAAATGTCTTAAGAATGAATATCCATAAAGGAAGTATGTATTGGGGTTATGTTTGTCCAATGGCTACTGGTAATGAATCTGGATGCACAGCAACTTATTTGAAGGATACAATTGCCAATTCATTTCCTGGCTCATTCACTGATGGAGCAGCTAAATGGGGGTCGTACTGGATTCCAACCGACAAATGGGATGACGTGACAGCTGTGATGGAGTCTCCAACTGTTGCTAGATATAATGTGTACAAAAAAGGTTCTGGAAACTTCTTAGGTAGATATTGGGGATATAAATGTGAGTACCAGGATGCAAATACCGCCACAGTAACTAGGTGCTATGCATGGACAACTATGGATATGAAGTCATCACTTCAAGGTATTGCCAACAGTAAGGTGCAAAACATTGGTGAAATTCAGACTCCAGTGACGGCAGCACCAACAGCCACTGCCGCTCCGACTGCAACCGCAGCTCCGACTGCTGCAGCAACATCAGTAGCGGCGAGTCCATGGGCTGGATATCCCATTAACCCAGTTACTTGGGATGCAGTGGTCCAATATATGCAACCAGGAGGCGCACTGCGTACGAATATCTATTCAGGTGGAAGATACTGGGGTTATACCTGCCAGAATGGCACTTGTAACGCAGCAATTACAGCTGATGTAGCGTCTAGTAATGCTAATTTGGCAGCAGCTAGTCCTGACTTTAATATGCCAACTTCGTTTGATGCAGTCGCTTCATATTTAATCTCACCGACCAAGTTACGACAAACATATATAAGCGGCTCGGCAATGTACATAACGGAGTGTGACTATGTAAGCGCATCTTCAGCGACAGTGGTGGGATGCAAGAAAGTAAAGGCTGTATCAACAACTGACTGGAGGAACTCGGTTTCTGACTTGACTGGAAGATGGGCAAGCAATCCCCTTCCTACTTCGGGCATAGATGCAATGTATAAAGTAGTAATACCGGGTGGAAAGTTGAGAGTTAATGTCCACCAAGGAGCTACCTACTGGGGTTACGAGTGCACACTAGCTAATAATGATGAGACTTCGTGTACAAGTTCTTCACTTGGAAACATAGCAAATTCATTTAATTCATCATTCCCTGACGGCAGTACAAAATGGGGAACTAACTGGATTAGCACCACAAGCTGGGATGATGTGACGGCGGTCATGGAAACTGCTACTGTAACGAGAATTAATGCATTTAAAAAAGGATCTGGTAGTACCCCTGGAAGATACTGGGGCTACAAGTGTGAGTACCAAGATGCATTAACACCAATTACAACAAGATGTTATGCATGGACAACTGCTGACATGAAATCCTCACTTCAAGGAGTTGGGAATTCACTCGTCTTAGGTGCAAGTTCAAGTCGCGATCTACCGTGGTGGCAACTACTTTTCGAAAAATTGAAAGGAGTTATAGTTAAGTAAGACTAGACATAAACAACATGAACAACAATAAAAAGAAAATCATCGCCGCAGTCTTGGTCTTATTGATTGCCTTACTAGGTATAGGAACTTACTATGTAACCACTAAGGTTGCGACTCAAAAAAGCGTAGCTCCGACAGCGCCTGGAAGTAAACCACAAGCCGGAAGTTACTTGGGAGGTGGAAGCTGTGATGTGAGCTTTAACGTAGTCGCAGTTGCTACATCAACTAGTTCTGCTGCCCCTGCCCCTACCTGTAGATTGTCATGTGGTACAGAGGGACAAGTAACAGGAAGCTTGAAATGTACCGGAGGGATGTGGAGGAATTCGAGCTGCCCAACGACTGATGATTCAAGTTGTAACTGTCCAACCGCATCGACGTCTAGCGCAACGAGTACTTCAAGCGCAACAAG
>CAZBFU010000001.1:27775-59879 GCA_964491365.1 uncultured Pseudomonadales bacterium | reverse complement strand
GCTAGTGTGGCAAGCGTAGCATCTGTCGCCAGTTCTGGAACATGTAGTCCAGTCAATGGTGGTTGGTCAGAATGGAGTGGATGCAGTGTGAGTTGTGGAGGTGGTACCCAAACTAGGACCTGTACTAACCCCGCACCATCTTGCGGTGGAACTAACTGTAGTGGAGCTAACACCCAAGCATGTAACACAATGGCCTGTGCAACTGGAACAGCTGAAGAACCTAATACTCCTGCTTCGTTGCCCACAGCTGGTGTGCTTAACTTACCTGGTCTAGCGGCATTTGGAGGAGGACTAATATTAACCGTATTGGGAATATTGTTCGCCTTATAGGAATAACGTGTTAAAAAGTATTAGAAAAGCACTGCCTGTGCTGTTGATTTCGATCAGCGCGGTAGCAGTGCTTTTTTGGAAATTGGATGCGCCCGCCTTACCTATCTTTGACGAGGTATATCACCTTGCTTCTGCGCAGCGATATCTAAATGGTAGATTTTTTCAAGAGAATCACCCACCATTAGGCAAACTCCTAATTGCACTAGGAGAAAAGACTCTGAACATAAATGAGTCAGATACGGGGTATTTAGAAAGTGACAAGTTTGAAGGAGAACCGCCAGAAATGAAGTACTTAGGTTATCGAATTGTGCCTGCTTTTTTTGCGTACTTAGCTGTTTTATCTATTTACGGAATTCTAACCACACTAGGAGCCTCAGCCGGCCTAGCGGCACTTGGATCACTGATGTTACTGCTTGATAACGCATTTTTGGTACATTCTAGAGCAGCCATGCTTGATGGCATATTACTGGGATTAATGGGAATGCTTTTGTGGGTGTTGGTTAGAATTTGGAAGAGAGGGGCAACTTACTTTAATATTTTGCTTACAGGACTACTGTTTGGAATGGTGATAAGCGTAAAACACACAGGATGGATTACATTAATACCCCTGGCACTGATGATCGGAAATTTGTTAGTTGAACTAGGAATTAAAAAAAGCTTGAAGTTTAGTTTTGCTTTGGTTGGAGTTGCAATAATGACATATGTTTTTGTCTGGCAACTTCACTACTATGTCGCGTATCGAGTAGTAGGAGAGAATAACTATCAAATTAGTGAAACTACGGCAAAAGTTTTGAAAGGAGAGAAAAATAGAATAATGGCAACACCCTGGTTACTAGCAGACGCTTGGGCATTTAGTGAGAATTACAATAAAGGCGTACCGACTTTAGACTTTTGTAAAGCTGATGAGGTTGGTAGTCCCTGGTATTATTGGTTTTTTGGAGGAAGAGCCATAAATTTTCGCTGGGAAAAAGTAACAGATGGTGTATCTAAGTACTTGTCACTGGTACCAAACCCAACAACTTGGATGTTTGTACTAATTGTAGTAATGGCAACTTCAGCTAGAACCTTTACTGATATCATCGACAAGAGAAAAAGATGGATACAGATAGGTACTGTGGGATTGACCTTGTATTGGGCTTACATACTGTCAGTATCATTGATTCCAAGAGTGATGTATTTGTATCATTACTTACCTGCTTTGTATTTTGGAATTTTAATCCTCATATTAGAACTTAAGAAATTCGAAGTAAGAGTCCAGAAGTTGATCGTAGTAATGATTTTAACAGCGTTGTTTGCAGGATTTTGGTATATGAAACCATTTACTTATTTTCAACCTATGACTATTCATGAAGTGGAAATGAGAAGTCTACTTCCGATTTGGGGGATAAAGACGGTAAACTGATACTGTGGCCAAAGGCATATTTTTTTACTTACTAATTTTAGTTGTATTGGTAGTAAGAATTTGGGGTCTTATTCAACCAGGTTTCACCGGTGATGTGATGTTGAATCGAGAATGGGGAAACAGAGTACTTGAGGTTGGCTTGGTTGAAAGTTACACTTCACAGAGACCAGGGGTCATGCATCCAAATTACCCACCTTCTGGAATGATAATTTTTGCTACCTCGGCGTTGGTGGAAAAGATTCTATCGACTAAGATTATAATTCCAACCCATATCTATTATAAAATTCCAGCAACTTTAGCAGATTTTTTAACTGGATGGTTGATCTATGTTTGGCTTAAAAAACTAAAGGTAAAATCTTGTAAGTTTATTGGATTGTTCTATCTTTGGTTGCCATTATCTTGGTTTAATAGTAGTTATTGGGGTCAAGTTGATAGTATTTTTACATTAGCTGGCTTGATTTCTCTTTATCTGTTATCTAGAAGAAAAGTTTTCTGGGCAAGTCTAATGGCGGTTGTTGCAATGAGTTTAAAACTTCAGGCTATTTTGTTCATACCTGCCTTTCTGTATGGATTGATTGTAGGAAATAATTTATCTACCAAATCTATTTTTAAGATGTTGACAGGAACTCTGGTAGGTTTTTTGGTGGTAACGATGCCGTTTATGATAAACAATGAATTTAAGGTATTAATTGATGTTGTATTTGGAAGCGTTGGGTTTTATCCTGTTCTTTCCTTGAACGCATACAATTTATGGTGGGCGACTTATGCTGACACGGCAAGATCCATACAGTCTACTGCTGAATCATTTGGGATATCATGGAGAGAATTGGGGGTAGCGATGTGGTTTGTATGGATTGGTTCCGGGGTGATAAGAAGCTTGAGTGATAAAAAAGATGAACCGCTAAGAGATATTAGTAATGGTATGTGGAGAATCTTAGCAATGACAGTAGTTGGGTTCTTTTTATGGAACACTGAAATGCATGAAAGATATTTGTTTGTATTTTTTCCTGTGAGCATGATGATTACATTGGGATCAAAGATGACTGGTGGATGGCTGACTTGGGTTTTAATCTGTATTTTTTATTGGTTTAATTTAGCTGGAGTATTACCAATTTTTGATTTTGACAAATATTACTTTAGTATCTTTCCGAAATTTGATGTGTTTATTGCGGTAGGACTAAGTATTTTTCTGTTAGTTTATAGTTGGAAGTTGACATATAATTCCAATAAATGAAAGTAGGAATAATAGGAGCTGGATTTGCTGGTTTGGCAGCTGCTTATACATTATCTAGAGCTGGTAATAAGGTCGTTATTTTTGATGCTAACAAAGACATTGGTGGCTTAGCTATGGGATGGAAGGAAAAGGGTTGGAAGAGTAGTTTGGAGAAATACTATCATCACATATTCGAAAACGATTCTGAAATAATAAGAATTGCTAAAGAACTAGGCGTACAAGTAGATTTTTATAATCCAGTATCTGCAAACTTTATCGAAGGGAAAACGATGCAATTAGACTCGGCATGGTCTTTATTGAATTTTAGTCAATTGAAGCTTTGGTCAAGGTTGCACATGGGTATAGGTATTGCATTAATGAAACTAGTTCCGAACGGAATATTTTTAGAACGATGGAAAGCAGTGGAGTTTTTACCTTACTTACTAGGAGAAGAGAGCTTTAACAAAATATGGAAACCATTATTGGTGGGTAAATTTGCCATATATGCTGATAAGGTGAACATGGCTTGGGTGTGGGCAAGAGTGTTTAAAAGAACTAAACGGTTAGGATATTTTAAGGGAGGTTTTCAAGCCCTAGCTAATGCTATCGGTGAGTACGTTACAAACCATGGAGGTGCATTAAGATTGGGTAATATTATAAAAGAAATAAAACCTTTTAAGAATAAATGGGTAGTAAATAATGAAGAGTTTGATAAGGTGTTAATAACGACACCAACAAACATAGCTGAGAAACTGTTGAATTATTCTATTGCAAAATCTAAACCCTCAACCTACTTAAGCTGCCAAGTATTAGTATTACGCTTAAAGAAATCTATTCTACCTAGTTATTGGATTAGTGTTTTAGAAAGAGATTTTCCATTTCTTGTTCTAGTCGAACATACAAAAATGATAAGTAAAAATAATTACAATGATGAGCACATTTTGTATATTGGAAACTATCTAACTTTAGATGATCCTCGCCTTAAAATGAACATAAATCAATTATTGGAGTTATTTATAAACAAACTAAAACTTGTTGCTCCATCATTTAGTTTGAAAGACATAATTGAAAAGAAAATGTTTGTTAACAATTTTGCCCAGCCTGTTTTTGAGAAAAACTATTCAGAGTATATTCCTAAGCACGATCTTGGAAGAAACATTTACTTGTGTAATATGGAGCAGGTTTATCCCTGGGATAGAGGGACAAATTACGCAGTTCGAGATGGAATAATAATAGCTGGAAAAATACTGACCAATGCAATCTGATGCTTTTTTGTTATTTTTGATTTACATTATTAACTCATTAGTTAGTTTTTGGTGGTGGTTGGGACTGCGAAGGTGGTTTTCAAGTTTAGCTGACCAAGGATACTTTCTCTCAAAATTACTGTCATCTGTAATAACAGCTTTAGTTGTTTGGAATGTTTCATATTTTATTAAAGTTGACCGATTATTCTTATCAGGCACTATATTATTATTCATCGGTTTAGTTTTATATTTAAGAAACCGTAAAGATCGACTTGTAATAGATATTCGAGTGCTTGGAGTTGGCGAGCTAATTGGACTTGTGATTTTTGTAGGTTATGGTTTGGTGAGAGGATATCAGCCTGACATTTTGGGATTAGAAAAGTTTATGGATTTTGGTTTTATGAAATCATATTCAACTTCAAATCTAATGCCAGGCAGAGATATGTGGTGGGCAAATGGAGGAATTAACTACTATTCATTTGGTCATTTTTGGGCGTCACTGTTAGCTAGCTGGTGGTTTGTTCCACTTGAGGTTTCATATAACATTATGCTTTCTTATTTATTCTCTCTTTCAAGTGTATTGGTATTCAGCTTAATGTTTTCTATAAGTAAAACGAGAAGCTTTTTACGAAGAATTTTTACTGGCTTGATAGGGGTATTATTAACTTTGTTTGCTGGAAATTCACATACTGCAATTCAGTGGTTATTGAATTTAAACTTGAAGAGTTACTGGTATGCTGACGCTACTCGGTTTATACCGTTTACAATACACGAATTCCCATCATATTCATTTGTAGTAAGTGACCTGCATGGTCATGTTTTATCTCTTCCAATGGTGTTTGGTTTATTAACTTTGGTTTTCGTTTACCTTGTAAAACCTGGTGGATTAGTTGCCAGTTTAATTGGAGTATTCTTTGGTTTATTGATGATGACTAACACTTGGGATGTGATGATTTATGGAATGATGCTAATAGTTACCTGGTTAACTTTAATACATAAACATAGATGGAAATTCAGCTCGAACTGGTGGCATATTGTAGTGGCATTGTTTGCTGGTATTTTTGGAAGCGGGTCGTGGTTTGTAAACTTTCAATCGATAGCTTCGGGGTTGGCATTGGTGACAGATCGCTCTGATTTAGTCTTGTGGCTCACTTTGTGGACTGGACATTTATGGCTAGCTCTAATGGCGTTGACTAAGGTGTGGAGAATGAGAAATTTTGGCGAACAAATAGTTTTTATTTTGATTATTACCGGAATCAATTCCTTACTAATACCAGAGCTGATCTATTTTAGGGACATTTATCCAAATCATCCTAGAGCAAATACGATGTTTAAATTTACCTATCAGGGATTTATTATGCTGAGTTTGGTCGGTGCATATTATTTGGGGGAGAGAGCCGAAGGAGTGCTAAGAAAACTGGTTAAGTTGATTTCCGCGATGGTGGCTTTTGGATTGATAGTCTTTCCTTTTACCGCATATCCTTCTTATTACAACAGTTTTAAGGAGTACAAATCACTTGATGGTACCTTGTTTTTGGATGAGAAATATGCAGCAGAGAAAGAAGCGATTAAATATATGTCTGCAAATAAAGATGATAGAAACATGATTGAAGCGGTTGGTGATAGTTATACAGAATATAACTTTGTAAGTGTTTTTAGTGGAGTACCTACGGTTGTTGGATGGCGAGTCCATGAATGGTTGTGGAGAGGCGGTTATGAAGAAGTAGGTAAGCGTGCAGATGATGTAAGAAAGTTTTACGAGACCACTGATGACACAGAGCGACTAAATTTAGTGAATAAATACAATATTGGCTATGTTTTGGTTAGTGACAGAGAAAGGCAAGCTTATAAAGTTAATGATCAAGGAATACTGGTGTTGGCAGTTGTAGCATATGAGGGTAATGGGGTTAGGCTTTATCGAATAAATTTTTGAAGAAGATAGGTTCTTAACAAACTATAGTCTAATTTTTTGGGAACCAATTGGTTGATTGTGTCTACCTTGCCATCGGTATAATACTCAAAAAAATCAGGTTGACCGTTACCAGAATTGTCTGTAAGGCTTATCTCTGTTTCAGGCTGTTGTGAAAGTAATTTGAAAATTAAAGTCTTTTGAGTCGGGTTCATATTTCCAAATTCGTAATAATGTAATGGAAGACCTATTACCTCAACTACAAAAAGTTTGACCAGGTCTGGATCGTTAAGGATTTCTTTAAGAGGTTTTCTCTGTGTTAAAGATCTAATCTGCGGATTGATGAGTATTTGTGAATAGCTAGACGATGAATGGTTATAGATAATAATTTTTGGAGTTGCTTCTGGAAGAAATATTAAAGTGTGATCTTTTGTTTGGTCTAAGGTTGATAAAGACTCAATTTGAGATTTAAAGTTAATAGTAAAGTTGGAACTTGGGATGGTAAAGGATATTTTTGAAATGAAAATCGTAATGACTATCAACCCTACAATAACGACAATTAATCGGACATGGCGAAAAATAGTTTGGATAATTAATGAAACTCTCCTCTTTAGACGATTGATAATCACCTATTGACCTGATTGGTGATTTTGGCAAACTCTACAGGATCCAGACTTGCTCCTCCTACTAAAACACCTGAGAGTTTTGGATAATTTACCAAATCGTTGATGTTGCTCGAATCTACTGATCCACCATAGAGTATTGGTGTCTGATCTCCAACTAAAAATGTAATCCTTGAAATTGCGTTCAAAATTTGTGATTTGTCTTCAACTTTCCCAGAACCAATTGCACTTGAGGGTTCAAAGGCAATAAGAATAGAATCCAGTGGTATTTGTTGATGGTGAAGTGAACTTACTTGATTTTCAAGATCCGGAATGTCTACGCAAACAATTGGGGTAATTTGGTGATCTAATAAATGGCGACACTTGGAACTTACTTGGACAGAGGTTTCTTGGCCTTCGAGTCGCCTCTCAGAGTGACCAACAAGACAGTATCTAGTTAACTCTGATAGCATTTGAGCATTTATTTCCCCTGTGTGTTTACCTTCTTGGAACTGTGAGACGTCTTGGGCACCTGATTCGAGATGTAAGTGGAGTTGAGATATCTGCTTGTTTATTTCAGGTAGGCAGGTAAATGGGCCACAAATAACTATTTTTGCGTTCGTATACTTTTTTGCTTGAGATGAATAACTGAGAAACCACTCTTTGGTTTGAGTAATTGTCTGATGGCTCTTCCAATTGCCGATTATGTAAAGCATAATTTCAAAGCAGATTCATTATAGCTTTTTGTATGAACATTTTCGAAGATTTAAACACACAACAAGAGGAGGCCGTGCGTAAAGTTGGGTCTCCCCTGCTTGTTTTGGCCGGCGCAGGCTCTGGCAAGACTCGTGTATTGTCAGCCAAAACTAGTCATCTGGTCGCTGATCATAAAGTTAAACCTGAAAGTATTGCGTTGTTAACTTTTACTAACAAGGCGGCTTTAGAAATGAAGGAACGGGTTGCCAAACATGAGAATATAAGATCACCATTAGGTTTTGCTGGAACTTTTCATACTTTAGGAGCAAGAATTTTACGTAGATACGGCCATACAATAGGCTTGGATAATAACTTTGTCATCTACGATACTAGCGATCAAGAAAGCTTGGTTAAGAAAATAGTTAAAGAACTTGGCTGGGACACAAAAACAAACAGACCTGGGATGTACTTAAATTTGATATCTAGAATGAAAGGTGATTTAAAGAACATTGAAGATTTTAAAAATTCGATAAAAGATGAGTTTGGAGATAAATTAGCAACGGTTTGGGGAAAATATGAGTTTGAACTCACCAAAGCAAATGCTGTCGACTTTGACGATCTGTTGTTAAAAGTACTGTTGTTACCTGCACTACCTAGCTATGAATTCATATTGGTCGATGAGTATCAAGATACTAATAAGGCTCAATATCAAATAACTAAAAGACTTGCCGGTAATGGCAACGGCTTAACCGTGGTTGGTGATGCTTCGCAAGCGATATATTCCTTTAGGGGTGCAGATCATAGAAACATCACCCTGTTGGTGAATGATTATCCTAATTTGACAACAATTGAACTACCAATAAATTATCGTAGTAGCCAAACTATTCTGGATAGTGCATATGGTGTTATTAAAAGGAATACCTCTCATCCAGTTGTAAAACTAATTGCTGACAAACCTTTGGGGGAGAAAGTTAAGATAGTTGATTTGATAGATGAAAGAGAAGAGTCTTGGTTTGTCACAGATAGAGCGATAGAAGCTAGAACAAACGGGAAAACTATGGCGGTGTTGTATAGAACTAATGCACAATCTAGGTCTATAGAAGAGTCTCTAGTTAAAATGGGCGTGCCATATCGTCTTTATGGAGGAGTGAGATTTTATGACAGAATGGAAATCAAAGACATCTTGGCTATGCTACGTGTCTTTGTGAATAGAAATGACAGTGTTAGCTGGAATCGAATAGAAGGGTTGGGGAAAAAACTAGCAGTATCATATCGAAATTGGATCGAAAGTAATTTGGCGAGGCTAGAGAAACTTACGCCAACTGAGTTGATAGAAGAGGTTTTGTTGCAGACTTCTTATAAAGAGAGGTTCAATGTAAAAATCGAGGAGGATTTGGGCAGACTTGAGAATATAGCAGAACTTTCTAGTGTAAGTAGTGAATACGAGAATGTCTTAGAAATGTTAACAAACGCAAGCTTGATGCAAAGCACTGACGATCAAGGTGATAAGAATTTGCCTGGACTAATATTAATGACAATCCACAGTGCAAAAGGTAGTGAGTTTGATGTGGTAATTGTGGTTGGACTTGAGGAGGGAATACTGCCTCACTCAAGAAGCATGCTCGATGCAAAAGAACTAGAAGAAGAAAGACGATTGATGTATGTAGCTATGACAAGAGCAAGGGAGCAATTATTCCTGACAACATGCCGATCAAGAATGATTTATGGAATGAGAGGAAATGGTATTCCATCAAGGTTTTTGGCTGATATTCCCCGAGAGTTGATTGATTTTTTGGGTAAACAATCTAAAGATTCATGGAGAAACAGTGATGGAGAAGTGTCTAAAAGAAGAATAGTGTCGGATTGGGAGGTTGATGAAGCAACAAAAGATGATTTTGCAGAAATTGATGCTTGGTAGCCTTACCAAATGATTGGAGTCATTGAGTGAGCAACTAGATACTGGTTGGTTTTGGAGAAATGCCGACAACCAAAGAAACCATTATGAGCTGACAGTGGAGAAGGATGGGCAGCTTGGAGGACAAGATGGTTTTCTTCGTTGATAAATTGTAGTTTTTTTCTAGCAAAATTACCCCAAAGCATAAAGATTAAATTGCGACGGGTTTTTGAGAGACGTTCGATAATAGTGTCTGTAAAAGTATGCCAACCTAGTTTTGAATGTGAAAGTGGAAGCCCTGCAGAGACTGTGAGGGAAGAGTTTAGAAGCAGTATTCCTTGTTTTGCCCAAGGAGATAGGTCGCCAATAGTAGAAGATTTGACGCCCGTATCTTGTTCAATTTCTTTGTAGATATTCGCTAGAGAAGGAGGAAGAGATTGACCGACTGGAACAGAAAACGACAATCCCATGGCTTGGTTTGGACCATGATACGGATCTTGTCCTATGATTACAACTTTTACCTTTTCAACTGGAACTGAATCAAGGGCGTTGAAAATTAGTTTGGGTGGGGGGTATACAAGACCTGAAGAATACAATGACCTGACTTTGTCGCTAAGATCCTTGAAGTAAGGAAGGTCGAACTGGTCTTGAAGTAGTTCTTTCCAAGATGATTCGAGTTTTATATTCATAAACACATTGTATTAGAAGATTAAATGGCTGTTAAAATTGGATGGTGATAAGAAAGTATCAAGAGAGTGATAAAAAAGATTTTGATAAGTTGGCTAGCCACCCACTGGCAGCAACGGCATGGGGTGATTTTAGAGCAAAGACTGGAGTCGGAGTTTTAAGACTTGTTCGAGAAAGCAACAACAAAATAATTGAAGCTGCACAAATAACGTTGCATCGAATTCCAAGAACACCGTGGAAAATTGCTTACTGGCCTAAATGCAACTTAGTTTCTAGTGAAATGATTGAGTGGATTAAAGTGAAACTGGAACAACAAGGCGTTGTGATGCTGAAAATGGAACCAAATATTCGAATTGATAAACAGGTTGAGGTTGACGCCATGCTTACAAATTACCGTATTGCTCGTGGCAAACCTCTATTTACAAAATGGAGTTTTGAAATAAATCTATTAAATTCTTTGGATGAATTGATGGCAGGTATGAAGCAAAAGACAAGATACAACACAAAACTGGCGATGAAAAAAGGGGTAGAGGTGAAAATTGATAACACAAAATCGAGCTTTGAAGAATACTGGAAGCTAACAGAGGAAACTACAAAAAGGCAAGGATTTTACGCACACACAAAAAAATACCATGAGCAAATGTTCGAGACATTAACAAAATCAGGGATGGCAAATTTATTCGTAGCTAGATATCAAGATAAGGTATTAGCAACATGGGTAATATTCGAGTTAAATGGAATTGTTTATTATCCATATGGAGCTTCAACCAGAGATGACAGAAATGTATTTGCAAGTAATCTGTTGATGTGGGAGGTAATATGTTGGGCGAAGAAAAGAGGCAATACCACTTTTGATCTTTGGGGGTCACCGGGACCATCTCCAAAAGATACCGACCCATGGGCAGGTTTTCACAAGTTTAAAGAAGGTTTTGGGGCAACTCTTTACGAAACAGTGGGAACGTATGACCTGATTCTTAGACCCAATCTGTATAAGGCATATTTGGCAATAGAAAAATTAAGATGGATGCTCTTAAAATTGGCACGAAGGTGGAATTAACTGACATACGTCAATTGACGGAGTGGGGTGAGTGGATGAAATCTATTGGTTGGACCGTCGCTAAATTAGGCAATACTCAATGCTTAATATATAAGCTTCCCATAATTGGAATATCGATAATTAAAATTCAAAGATATGAAGGTAGTATAAATTTAGATGAATGGCGGAGTCTTAAAGCAAAATCAAGTTCTATATATAGTGTATTTGAACCAATTTCAGAAAGACTAGTTGCTGGACTACCACCTGGTTCTAAATTAATGAAGGAGCCATATTTACCTACAAGAACAAGGATTGTTCTACTTGATAGTGAAAAACAGATTTGGGCTAATTTATCTGAGAATGCAAAAAGACTAATCCATAAAAACGAGAAGACGAGAACTAATGAAGTAGATTGGAAAAGTTTTTATGAAAACTGGTGTAAATGGTGTCCTAGCGTCGTATATTCAAGAAACTCTTTCGAATCGATAGCAAAAACTATGCAAGGAAGAATAAAGTTTTATGCAAGTGGAAGCAATAATGAACATTCTGGGATTGCAGAAATTTATACACAGAACGGTTCTCATTATTTTCAAACATGGACAAGTCCTTTGGGAAAGAAAAGTGGCGCACACTATCTGTTAGTTTATGAAGCAATTATTAGAGCACTCAAAATGAACAAAATGTACTTTGATTTTGAAGGTATTTTCGATGAAAGATTTCCTCTAAAAAAATGGCATGGTTTTAGTGAGTTTAAGAGAAAGTTTGGAGGTGTAGAAATTGAGTATCCTGGAGCTTTTTCAAAATGGTTCTGATTGATCTGGTTCAGGTAAGCCATTTGGCCAACAATGTGACAGTAACTCGCACCTGAGACAAGTTTTAGTATTGGTAGTTCTTGCAAAATTATGATTCTTTATTTGTTGAGCTACTGAATATATAGTTTTCTTTAAATCTACTACTTCTTCATTGGTGATGGTGAATAGTTCACGGTGAAATTTACCCAACTTGTCTGGCTCAACAAAGATAAGTTCTGATTGAATTGCTTGATATTTAAATAGTGGATCTAGTTGGGTTAATAATTTATAGAATACTAACTGGCGCTTATAATTGCCATTTGAATCTTGGGTTTTGCCTTCAATGAAAGATCTAGTTTTCGGAGAACCTGTTTTGTAATCGATTAAAGAAACACTATTGCCTGACTCATTTACAATATCGATTCGATCAATTTTACCTACTAAGGATAAGCCTTCTAAATCGATTTCATTCTTGTAACCAAACTTCCTTTCGGTATATAGAGGTTCAACTGCATGTTTGAGATAAGACTGATAGAACTGCTCAAGCACATTCTTGCCATGTTCGAATCGATTTTTAAAATCAACCTCATCAGATATTTCTTTTCTTAATGAAGTTTTGAATTTTCTAATTAAAGTTTGTAAGTCTGGTACTTTCTTGTACTTTTTAAATGAGAAATAAAACTCTTCAAGCGAGGTATGAATTGCAGTGCCGAATGAAAGAGATAGAGATTTTTGTTGAGGAACTTTGAAGAGATTAAATAACTTGAATTTATAAGCACACTCAAGATAAGTATTAAGTGAAGTGGCAGAGATTCTAAAATCTTTGATGATAGTGTCGATTACTTTATCTTCTTCTTTATTCTCTTTTTCTATTTGAAGTTTCTGAATAAGTACTTCGGAAGGATTAATATTTACTTGAGTAATTTCGTCGGAGGTTAGAAGAGTATTGTCTAACTCATACAAGTACATCGAAGGAAAACTCATTTTTTTTGAATGAGAATAGTTTTCAGAACCTATTAGATAAATGGTTGATTTGGCTCTAGTTAAGGCAACATATAGTAGTCGTTTCTCATCTGAGTCTTTTTCTTCTTGGGTAACTTTGGATTTTATTATTTGAGGTGGAAGTTTTAACATCTGTCGAGAAGATTTGTTACCCCAGTGTGCGTCTACAAATCTGTACAAAAAGATAATGTCCCACTCTAATCCTTTTGACTTATGAACGGTAGTAATGGTTACCCCATGTCGATCACCTACAAGATTGGTTTCTTCAATTTTTATTCCGTGCTGAATCATAAAACATAGATTTTCGACAACTTCTGCAAGTGTTGAAGAATTTTTGGCTTGATGTTGACGCTCAATTTCTTCTATCAGTAGATTAATACGATTAAATTCGACTACGGAATTCAATCCTATTAGATAATTTACAATTCCAGACTGATTAAGAATTTCCAGAAAAACTTGAGTTGGATTATTTGAAAAAAGGCTAGCACTCCATTTACTTAATTTAATAGCTAGATCTGAAAATTGCCCTTTTTTTGACAGTAAGGCTTCATAAAGTGGAATATTGTGTAAGGACGCATGGCGAGTAAGAACTAATAGATCTAAAGGATCTAGTTGGAAATATGGGTAATTAAGTATTTTAAAGAGATTTTGCTCGTCTTTGTTTTGTTTTAGATCCGCAATGGCTTTTAAGATATGAATTACTTGTGAAATATGTGGAGTGGTAAGAATATTCGTCCCGCTTTCAAAGCGGAAAGGAATCGAGTGCTGAGAGAATAGTTTTGACAAATGTTCTACCTCTTTGTTTTCCTTTACGATGACGGCAATATCATTTGGCAAAGTTTCATTGTTTAGTAGCTCTTTTATTTTGGTGACGAGGTAATGGTCTTCTAAAAGAGAAGATTTAAGTTTGGCAGTATATATTTTGCTAGAAAGGTGCAGCTTATTACTAGACAATGATTCTTGATTTAATAGCGATGCAGCTGTCTTTAAAATTGTATCTGTCGAACGATAGTTTTCGATAAGATTTATTATTTTGGCTTCAGGAAATTGTGAATTAAATTGGATGATATTCTCCTTACTTGCACCTTGGAATCTAAATATCGATTGATCTGGATCGCCTACGACAAAGACGTTGGCATTTTTCTCCCAGAACGACGAAAGTAAAAATATCAATCTATTTTGAGAACTATTCGTGTCTTGATACTCATCAACTAAAATGTAGTTGGTAGACTCTTGATACTGAAGTAGGAAATCTCTATCTTTCTCAAATTCGTCAACTACCCAATTTATCATGTCTTCAAAATCATATAGTCCGTTATTCTTCAAACCTTCTTCGTATAGATTATAGATTTTAAGTAAATCTACATTCTTAGTAACAAGCTTTTCTTGATCATGATATGCTGTTTTTTTTAAGCTATCTTTTGAATCTTCAAAATCTGCAACTAGCTGTGTGACCATGGTATTAAACTTACTTGGAGACACACCCTCTCTTTTTAAATCAGACAAAGCAGAGATTATATCTTTGGTATAAAGGAGTGGGCTATTTAGTGGTTTAAGAGAAATGAAATTATTACTTTCAAGAATTGTGGTTACTAAATTAAGTTTTTCTAAATCACTTACAGGCTGACTTTCTACTTTTCTTGAAAATCTTTCTTGATTCTGATTAATAATTTGTGAACAGTAAGAATGAAAAGTGTGAATTTGGACTTGGTATGCAAGCTGGCCAATCAACCCGGCTAGTCTTTGTCTCATTTGTTTGGCAGCTGCTTCAGTAAAGGTTAAGGCAAGAATGTTAGCAGCGCTCGTGTCAGTAGAATTTATTATGTTAGCAATTCTCATGGTGAGAATTTGAGTTTTACCAGTACCAGGTCCAGCTATAACCATAACGGGACCTTCGATAGTATCGACAGCAAGTTTCTGTTGAAGATTTAAACTCTTATAGTTTTGCTGAAAATGTGGCTCATTCATCGTTGGTGCCTTCGACTAGATCTAAGTTTTTTGTTGATGAGATCTTGAGTCCTAAATTCTGAAATGACTGACTCGTTAAAGACATTTGACTTGTGGCGTTATTTAAATGCTTGCTTAAAATTGATAAGTTTCCATCTATCTTTTCGTAGTCTTTGGCAATGGCTCTAAGAATTGAAAAGACCTCTTTGGTTTTTGTCTCGATTCGTTTACCTTCAAATGATAAAAGTATGGTTTGAAGATGGGCATAAAGAGTTGTGGGCGAGACAGGATAGACTCGATGTTGTCTGGCAAAACTGAGGATCTCTGGTAAGTTGACAACTTCGTAGTAAACAGCTTCGGATGGTAGATACATCAAAGCAAAATCGACAGTACCTTCTGCGGGCAAAATATATTTACCACTAATATCTTTGATGTGTTTTTTTACATCCCTGGTGAATGACTTTCTGTTTTCTTCACGTTCTTCATCTGATTGAGAGTTAAATATTCTTTGGAAATTCTCTAATGGAAACTTTGAATCAATGGGGATGATTCCTGCATCAGTTTTAATAGCTGCATCCACAACTGCGCCCGATTTAAAGGCATATTGAATATGAAATGAACTTTTTGGAAACATCTGACCTATAAGATCATTGAGCACCTGTTCTCCAATGTTGCCACGCAACTTGGGACTTTTTAAGTAATCTTGAAGATCTTTCATTGAACGACCAATTTCTGAAAATACTCCAGTTTCTTTTTTCAGTTCACCAATTACACTTGTGGCTCTATCTAACCGATCATGTAATTCTCGATAACTTGATTGAAGGGTGGAGGTGAGGTTTTGATTATTACTAATGAATGAACTCTGAATACTTGATAGCCATTTAACCAAGGTTGGATCATTTTTGCTTTGTTTAATTTGAGAAGATAACAAAAGATAGATGATGATCAGACCAATGAAGAGAAAAACTAAAACAATGATGGTATCAATAGACATTAATTTGATTATAAGATGTATTTGATGAGAGAACGAATTGGAACAAAAAGATATGGCTGGACGGTCGTTTTTTTACTATTTTTACTCGCTATACTTACCTGGATAATTCTTAGAGTGGATCCAGAAGTGGTTAAAGATATCCCTATAAAGAACTCGTATCTGTTTTTTGTGTTACCTGCATGTGTATTCTTGTTTTTACTTACAGCTATCGCTCTAAATTCGAGTAAATTGGGTGTTTGGTGGACACTAACTATAATTTTTAGCTTCTACTTGAAAGTAAACCAGGTTTGGTCTGGAGTATCGGGATTGTTACTCTTGGGAGTAGCGGTTTGTGGTCACTTATATATAAGGTATACTTGGCGTAATTAATGTATGCAAATATCCAATAGAAAAATAAATAAAAATTTAGAAGCGCAGCTTACAAAAATGTTGGTAGGACTGCTAACTGAAGTGAGTTCTGCTGGTCAGTTGGAAGAAATATTACGCGACTTACTTTCTGAAACTGAATTCGTAGCGATTACCAAACGACTTGGAATAGCTATTTATTTAGATAAAGGTCGTAGTTACGAAGACATAAAGAACAATTTAAAAGTGAGTTCTGCGACAATTGCTAGTGTGGCAGAGTCCATGGGTAATCCCGGTATGGTCGAGTCAATAAAAAGAGTTAAGGCTGAAGAGTGGGCAAATAGTTGGACGTTGAAAATAAGCAAAGGTATTAAAAAAGTGTTGCCAATCTAATGCCTAATTTCTATATCACCACCACCTTGCCTTATGTAAACGCAGAGCCTCATCTCGGTTTCGCCTTAGAGATAGTTCGGGCTGATACTTTGGCGAGAATGCAGAGATTGCTTGGGCGAGACGTTTTTTTTAATACCGGCACTGATGAACATGGCCAAAAAATATACCAAAAAGCAGTAGAAGCGGGTATAGACCCTAAAGCATATTGTGATGAGAATGCGGCTAAATTCGAAAGACTTAAAGAAGCTTTGAATTTAAGTTTTGATAACTTTATTAGAACTACTGACGAACACCATTTAAATGCAGCTAAAGAATTTTGGCGAATATGTAAAGAGAATGGTGATATTTATAAAAAGAAATATTCAGTTAAGTACTGTGTAGGTTGTGAGCTTGAAAAAACTGACTCTGAGTTGGAAGAGGGTAAATGCCCAGTCCACCCTCACCTCACCCTCGAACTAAGAGACGAGGAAAACTATTTTTTTAGATTTTCAAAATACCAGGAAGCATTACTAAAACTGTACCGGGAACATTCTGATTTTGTGTTACCTAACTTTAGACAAGAAGAGATAAAGTGCTTTGTTCAAAACGGAATAAATGACTTCTCCATATCTAGGCTAAAAGTGAAGATGCCATGGGGAGTGGAAGTTCCTGATGACCACGAGCATGTTATGTATGTATGGTTTGACGCATTAGTAAACTATGTTAGTGCAATTGGATGGCCAACAGACTCGAGTAAGTTTGAGAAGTGGTGGCCTGTCACACAACTTGCTGGTAAGGACAATTTAAGGCAACAAGCTGCAATGTGGCAAGCAATGTTGATGTCTGCCGGCCTTTCACCGTCTAAGCAGATTTTGGTAGGCGGTTTCATTATTTCGAATGGTCAGAAAATGAGTAAAAGTTTGGGTAATGTTATTAATCCACTGGAGTATACAGATAAATACGGAACTGACGCACTGCGCTATTATCTACTTGCAAAATGTTCAATAAGCGAGGATTCAGATTTTACTAAGTCCCGTTTTGAGGAGGTATATCAAGCTGAACTAGCAAATGGATTAGCTAATTTAGTGGCAAGAGTTAGTACTTTAGCTGAGAAGAAGAATATTGAGCATACTGTAAAGGACTTAAAATTAAGTGCAGATATTGTAGAAGACACATTGTTGTATAGGTTTGATTTAGCGTTAGAGAAAATTCAATTAAAGGTGGCGCAAATTGATAAACAAATAAACGAAAAAGAGCTTTGGAAGATGGAGGATAGCAAGCAAGCGGTTGAAATAAAACTTCACCTGTCTCAAATTGAACAGATTGCGGTTGATCTTGAGGCGTTTATGCCTACTACTGCAGCAAAGATGAGAGCGATATTTAAGAACGGCAAAGTGCAAAGAGGTGAAAATCTGTTTAACCGTTTGTAACCTTTAGATAAAGTTTTAGGAAAATATCTTTTATAAACTCAGGTGAGTTTAAATAAACTTTAACGGCAAGGGATTCATTGCCAATGATGTACCGACTACGAGGGTTGTTGTTTTGTAAGATATTTTCTACAAGCTTTGCAAAAACTAAAGGAGATGGTCCGTTTGGCTTTTCCTTTTCGAGGTCTACGGCAATGGCATTATTCTGAAATGAGGTACTGAATGCGCCTGGATTGATAGTAACTACTTTCAGACCTTTTGATGAGTATTCTATGCTTAAGCTGGATGAAAATGATTCAAGAGCATATTTACTAGCAGAATACATCGAGTAACCTGGATAGCTAAATAGACCTAATACAGAACTCACATTAATTATTAACCCCTGTTTTCGAGATACAAAGTGAGGCAAAAGAGCTTTTGTTAGCTCGACAACTCCAAAAAAATTAACTGAGAACTGCTTATAAATTTGCTCTTGGGTTAACTGGGTTATTGAGCCAATTAAGCCGAAACCTGCATTATTTATTAGGCAATCGATTGGCCCATGTTGCGCTATGATTTTACTTACAACCTCAATAAGACGAGTAGGCTCCCATTCTACGTCTAATAAGTATGAACACTCATGAAGTGACAAATGTTTTTTGTTTCTGACACAAGCGATGACTTTATAACCTTTTGAATTTAAATACTTTGCGGTCTCAAATCCAAAACCTGAGGAACAACCTGTTATCATTACAGTCTTTTTCATAGGATAATTATATGTAATGAAGTTAATTGATACACATTGTCATCTTAGTGACAAAAAATACACAGACTTAGATTTGGTCGTAAATAATTTTAGAAATAGTGATATTGAGCTTGTTTTTGTCCCTAGTGTTGATTTGGTTGACGCTAGGAAAGTACTTGAATTGGTCTCAATTTACGATGACGTTTATGGTTTTATAGGTATTCATCCTGAACATGCAGATGAAGTTGTTGATATTGACGCCTCTGTGGCAGAAATAAATGGCATGCTGAATAACAAAAAAATCTTAGGAATAGGAGAAATAGGAATCGATTGTCACTGGAAACAAGATAATATCGAAAAACAAACTATGGTCTTTCGTAAGCAGTTAGTGTTGGCGACACTTAGAAGCTTACCAGTAGTGGTGCATTCACGGAATGCGGGTGATGTAATTGAGCAACTTTTTATGAAAATGGATAAATTGCCAAGAGGTCAGTTTCATTGTTTTGGTGAAAGCGAAAGTTTTCTAAGACTGATACTTGAAAAGGGTTTTTACGTTAGTTTTACGGGTAACATTACATACCCAAACGCAGAAAGTCTTAGAAACTTGGTTAAACTAAGCCCTCTAGAGCGTTTACTTATTGAAACTGATGGTCCATATTTATCACCTCAATCGTTGAGAGGCCGGTTAAATGTACCTGAAAATGTTAGAATTGTGGCTGAAGAGGTTGCAAAAATCAAAGGAATAGAAATAGAAGAAGTAATTAATCAAACTAATCAAAACGCCAAATGTTTATTCTTAGATATTTGATCACTCGATACCCTAGAAAAAGCCAAAGAATTTTGGAAACACTACCTGGTATTACCAGTTGGATGCTGATTTTGTTCCCGTTCTGGGGATCAATAGTGGTACCAATGGCAGTTGCTTACTACATCATTGCTTTTGATGTCTACTGGCTATATAGATCTGTAAGCATGGCAGGGATGGCAATCATGGCACATTTTAGAATACAAGCAGGAGAAAGATATGATTGGATGGGAGATGTAAAAGATTTTAAAGATTGGGAAAAAGTGAGGCATGTGGTGGTGATCCCGAATTACAAAGAACCTGGTCACACGTTAGAAAGAACTCTTAACAGTCTACTTAATCAGACTTTTCCGGCAAAACAACTGATACCAATAGTGGCATTTGAAGATCGAGCTGGAGACGAAATCAACAACCCAAGAGAGGAATTATTACGAAAGAAGTTTGAGGGTAAATTTGCTGAGCTAATATTCACCAGACATCCAGCTGGGATAGTTGGTGAAGTAGTGGGTAAATCTGCAAACTCTGCTTGGGCGGCGAAACAATTTAGAGAAGAACTAAAAAAACACACTGAATGGGAACGAGAATATATCACGATCTCTTCGATGGATGCTGATGTTGTTTTTGATATCAACTATTTTGCAGCAGTGGCATTTAAATTCTTGGATAATCCTGATAGGTACTCAAGAATTTGGCAAGGCGCGATCATGTTCTATAACAACTTGGAACAAATACCGTTCTTGATGAGAGTATTTAATAGAATCGCAAGTGTGGTACAAATTGCATCATTAGTAAGACAAGATCGGTTGGTTAATTTTTCAACCTATACTTTGAGTTGGAATTTGATGGATGAAATAGGTTTGTGGGACGCAGACGTAATCCCCGAAGATTACCGATTGTTTTTTAAAGCATATTTTGAAACTGGAGGTAGGGTTGAAGTTGAACCGGTGTTTTTACCGGTTTATGCAGATGCCGCTGAGTCTATTGGTTTTTGGAAAACTTTTGTAAACACATACGAACAAGTAAAACGATGGTCTTGGGGTGCAAGTGACGATCCTTACATCATAAAGCGATATATCATGGATAAAAAAGCACCTTTCTGGGATAAGACGATTCGAGTATTAAAGGTCCTAGAAGATCATTTTTTGTGGCCAGTGAACTGGTTTGTTTTGACTCTTGGTGCGACCTTACCACCTCTCTTAAACGAGCAGTTTTCAAGAACTGTTATTGGAAAAACCTTACCTCAAGTTTCCTCTACAATACTGACATTGAGTATGGTGAGTTTGCTTGCCGTATTCATAGTCGAACTCCAACATCGACCTGGCATGAAGGCAAAGCCTTGGTACATGAAGATTTTATCCTTGTTGGAATTAGTAGTACTACCCGTGGTTGGATTGGTATTTTCAGCCTTACCTGGTCTTGATGCACACACTAGATTAATGATGGGAAGATATATCGAATATAGAGTCACCGAAAAGGTATGAGTTATGATGAAAGAGGATGAAAACAATCTTGGATTTTTTTAGGAAAGATAGATTTTTAGTGATTCTAATCATCGGGATGATGTTACTGCGAATCCCAAGTTTGATGGAGCCAAATTGGTATGGAGACGAGGGGATTTACTTGGTAATGGGTCAGGCTTTTAGGAGTGGGTTAACTTGGTATAGGGATATTCACGACAACAAACCACCATTGTTATATTTATTGGCAACTTTGGCAGGTAGTGTGGCTTATTTTAGATTGATCTTGCTTTTTTGGATGGTAGTTACGATGGGAGTTTTTGCAAAACTTTTAGCTAAGTTAAACGTTGTTGGTAATTCGAGGAACATCGCATTAGTGCTGTTTACCCTACTGACGACTGTTCCTGTGATTGAAGGCCATATAGCTAACGCTGAAATTTTCATGATATTACCCACCTTAATAGGCGTAATTTTGGCACTTCAAGGAGGAAAACGGAACAATTTTCTATCAGGCATCTTTTTTGGACTGGCGGTGTTATTTAAAATGCCTGCATTGTTTGAATTTGCGGGAGTGTTTGGATTTTTGTTTTTACTAGACAAAGCCAGATGGTCAAGAATTCCAATGATAATTGGATTTATTCTTCCCATTGCGCTAAGTATCGCTTATTACTTTTTAATAGGGGCAGGGATGGAATATTTAGGAGCAGCATTTTTTCAAAATATCGGGTACTTATCGAGTTGGAGAACAGGATCTATGACTAAGAGTGGAATTTCAACACAATCAGGCTTAATGGTGCGGGGGATAATTTTGGTGGTTTTGGCACTTTGGAGTCTCTTGGTGGGTAAAAAACAAAACATGAATTATAGAGTGGTGGTGGGGTGGTACTTCTTTGCATTGTTTGGGGCATTACTGTCTGAAAGACCATATCCTCATTACTTACTGCAAATAGTCGCTCCTCTGACCATTTTAGTGGGAATGGTCAGTTGGAAGTTGAGAGTGAGATTTGGAATATTATTGGTGGCTTTGCTTTTATTGATAAGTGGGATAGTTAGATACAAATTTTATTTTTATGACACATTTGGCTATTATCAAAAGTTCATAACGAATGTATTGCAAAGTGAGAACTCGAGTGAGTGGGGAGAATATTTTGACCGAAAAGTGGGAAGAACTAAAAATCTAGCGAGCTACTTAAGAGAAAATACAAACAAAAACGAAAAAATTTTGGTGTGGGCTGATGAACCTTTTGTATACATAGAAAGCGAAACTCTACCTCTGACTAAATATATGGTTGCTTACCACATAGTAGATTTTCAAGCTAAAGAAATGGTAATTAAGCAAATGGAGTCAAACCCACCTAGATTTGTAGTTTGGCCAACGACTGAAGGCAGAGATTTTGCGGAACTTAGTGCGATACTAGATCGTGATTATGCGATTGCCGAAAGGTTCGGTGACGCAAGAGTATATTTACGTACAAAGCAACCAAGTGAAAATAAGTAAATTAGGTTCTGATTTCTATGTATTTTGTGGATCTTTGTTGCTGATGTTTATACTGCTTGGTTGGTTTGGAATGGTGTATAAGACTCTTCCCCTTCAACTACCTTGGTTGTATAGCAATCCATGGGGAGAAACACAACTAGTTGCGAGACAAGCTTTGGGAATATTCTGGGCGATACACGCCATTGCTGTGACTATATTTTTTGTATGGTCAATTAAACTTGGAAAAACAGAAAAATCTTTGTCTTTTGTGGTAAATGGAGCAGTATTACTTGCTACCGTTTTTATATTCTTGAGTGGAATTAAAGTGTTGTTTTTATTTTCATGAATATTGAGTCATTAATATTCTGGCCGTTGATAACCTCTTTGGTAATTGGAATGATGGTGACGCCAATAGTAATAATGGGGATGAGAAGACTGGGGTTTGTGATTGACCCTAAAAAAATGCAACATCCTGCTCACGTCCACACAAAACCTATCCCAAAAGGTGGTGGAATCGTGGTGTTAATTGGAGTTGTGATGACTCTTGTTATGAGCTTACCGATTGATAAACACTTGCTAGCTATATTTTTAGCTTTGTTTTTGTGTGTAGTTGTAGGCGTAATAGATGATATTCGAGGGATGAGTCCGCTGGTTCGCTTGGGTTTTAATTTTTTGTGCGCCTTGATTGTGGTTGGTGCTGGAATTGGTATTCCATTTGTGACAAATCCTTTTGGGGGGATCATCGACCTTAGTCAAATTAGAGTTAGCTTTAATTTGTTTGGGGAGGTTAGAGAAATATGGATTTTGGCAGATCTGTTTGCACTTTTGTGGATACCATTCTTGATGAATGCGATCAATTGGTCTAGTGGAGTAGATGGGCAAGTGAGTGGAGTGGTGGCAGTATCAGCTGTAGTCATAGGTTTACTTTCATTTACATTTGGAACTGACACGACACAATGGCCAATCTCAGTTTTGGCTTTTGCGACTACGGGAGTATTTGCCGCTCTAGCAGTGTATTCCTTCTTCCCTCAAAAAATAATGCCAGGATATAGTGCAACAACTGCAGCAGGATTGTTATTGGCAACGATGTCGATACTCTCTACTGCGAAAATCGGGACAGCAATGGTAGTGATGGGCTTGCCTCTTCTGGACGCAGGAATTTCTATTGTGAGGCGGCTGGTACGAGGCAAGAAGCCTTGGGAGGGAGACCGTGAACACTTCCACCACCTTTTACTGAGAATAGGTTGGAGTAAGCGTAAGATTGCTTTGTTTTATTGGCTATTTAGTGCCTTGTGGGGGATTGTGGCTCTATTCGGAAACACACAGATTAAGATTGGAGCGTTTTTGTTGATGGGAACGTTTATAATTGGAATCAGCATATGGCTACATTACTGGGACTACTCAAGACAACACGCCCAAGACAATGGGTAAAGAACTTGGCGTTATTGGCGCCAGTTACCTTTGCGGGTCTTTTATTTAATCCTGGTTATTTTCAAACAATCTCGCAAGCGATTCTGATTTTTACTTTGCTTTCTAGTGGAGTCTATATATTTAATGACCTAATTGACGCAGAGAAGGATAGGCTGCACCCATTTAAAAGAAAACGACCAATCGCTTCTGGTGAACTGCCAAAACATATTGCCGTTTGGGTATTGATCTTGCTACAAGGTAGCGCCTTGGTACTAGCATATCAACTTGGTTTGTTTTTCTTTTATAGTTGCTTGGTCTATTTATTGATGCAATATGGATATACGTTGTCATTTAAACACGTACCGATTTTGGATTTGTTAGTGATCGCATCAGGGTACATAATTCGAGTCTATGCGGGGGGATTTGCGGTAAATGCACACATGAATGTATGGTTTTTGTTAACCGTAATTAGTGTTTCTTTATTTATGGCTGTGGGTAAACGAAGAAGTGAGTTAACTCTACTAAAAGCTGCTGGAACGGCAACACAAATAAGACAGACTTTAAAACACTATACCGAACCACTATTAGATATCTATACAGCGATGTTCGCTACAGCAACTTGGGTAACTTATGCACTTTTCTCTTTCAACCATCCACCCGTGGCACCAACAGGAAAAGTGCTGACTTTGCTTTCTGTCTTACCTAAGACTTTGACTAGTGAAAAATGGATGATGGCAACCACACCTCTAGTAATTTTTGGAGTGATGAGATATTTGCAACTAGTCTACGAAAAGAATGAGGGTGAAAGTCCAGAGAGAATTCTACTATCAGACAAACCCCTGATTGCAACGGTACTAATGTGGATATTGTTGGTAACTGGATTAATCTACGTAGTAGGTTAACTACTTAACAAGTGTAGCGTAAGTGGCACTAATCCAGCCTGTTTTGTCGGTGACATACTCGATTTGATACCAGGATCCTTCTGTTTCTAAATAAGGGAATTTATCGCCTGGATTAACCTTGGCCACTTCTACTCCACTTAAATTAGGTTCGCTCCTGACTTTGAGCCAACCAGTAGGGGTAGATTTGATTTCGATGTAAGGCTTCTTGAGGGTTGATGAAGTTGTGGCTTGCTTAGGCAATGGGGTAACCTCGGTAGTAGAAGTAGCTTTGAGAGTAGGAGAGGGTGTTGCCGATGGTGTAGCTTCAAGTTGAGGAGTTGGAGTAGGCATGGGAACATCTACGGCTAAACTGCCTGTAATGATGAGGCGGTAACCTGTAAGAACTTTGGCTTTGACAACTAATTCGCGATAACCTGGTGAGGTAAGAGTAAATGTATGGCTACCTGGAGTAACAGAGTCACTTTTGTATGGAGTAAAACCTTGAGGAGCACCATCGATAGAAACTGATACTGTATCTGGAGTAGAGAGTATGTGAACTTCTGAGGCGGTTTTATTGGCTAATTTTTCAAAAGTGAGCACATAACCATATCCTTTGTTTAATTCTGAAGCTAGCTGTCTGTCAACGACAGTAGTAATGCCTTGATTGAGGGTTATTTTGTTGTCCCACTCAAGCAAATCTCCTTCGGTGGGTGAAAGTTTGATATCAAAAGTACCTGGTTTGAGATTCTTTAGATCAAGAGGGGTTTTGCCTAACGCTTTACCATCGAGAGTGACATTGGCAGAAGGTTGAGAAGTTACAGTCAAACCAGCTTTGGCTCCCAAAGTACAACCCGAGAGTATGAGGGACAAAAATAAAGCTTGGATGATACGAATTGATCTGATCATGATCGTTATCAGTTTAGCAGATTAGACAGCTTGAGGCCAGGACGGGAATCGAACCCGTGGATGGCGGTTTTGCAGACCGCAGCGTTACCACTTCGCCACCTGGCCGTATTCTGCTGATTTTAGCATTATAACTGGGCTAGTTTGAGAACTTGCTCAACTAGGCGATTGGTATAGCCCCATTCGTTGTCATACCAGGCTAAAACCTTGACCATATCCCCATCGACAACTCGTGTCATGGAGAGATCGACTATGGCTGATTCAGAGCGACCGATGATGTCAGAAGAGACAAGTGGCTCGTCAGTGACGGCCAAGATTCCATGCCAGCGAGGAAGTCGAGATGCGTCGATAAACATTTCGTTGATCTCTTCCACACTCGTGCTTCTGGTAGTAATGAAGGTAAAGTCGGTGAGTGAACCGGTGATCACAGGGACACGAATAGCAAGGCCGTCGAAAAGGCCTTTGAGTTCTGGTATGGCATAAGTGGCGGCAATGGCAGCCCCAGTAGAGGTGGGGACAATGTTTGAAGCGGCGGCACGGGATCTTCTTAAATCTTTGTGACTATTATCTTGAAGATTTTGATCATCAGTATAACCATGGACAGTAAGAAGCATAGCTTTGATAACACCAATTCTGTCTTGCATGACTGCGGCAACAGGGGAGACACAGTTGGTGGTACAAGAAGCGTTACTGACGACACTGAAACCATTTGATTTGTCTTTGGTGAATATTTCATCGTTTACCCCAAGGACAACAGTTTCAACATCGTCTCCTTTGGCTGGAGCAGAGATGACAACATGGGTAGCACCGCCAATTAAGTGCTTGCTGGCTGACTCTTTGGTGGTAAACACACCTGTGGCTTCAATTATGATATTGGCGCCATAATCTGCCCATTTGATAAGTGAAGGATCGCGTTGAGCAAGAACTGGGATGGTATAGGAAAAGTCAGGACCTTTGACGTGTAAGTTGCCGATGTGACTATTTTCTGGCGTGACTGATTTGGGGTCTAACAAGTCTTCTCCTGTGACTTGATAGGGTAGAGGTCCGTATGCAGTATCGTACTTGAGTAGGTATGCCCAGCCTGAAGCTTTAAGTGAACCTGAAGTGTTGATGGCTACCAACTCTAAATTTTGACGATGACTAGCCAACCAAACTCTAGCTGATGAACGACCTATTCGTCCAAAACCATTAATAGCAAATTTGAACATTATTGGAGGTGATGATTAAGTAACTACTTTTAGTATATATCCCTTACAACTTCAACAGAGGATGGGTGCCAGTGGCTAGAAACTCGAGCATGGAACCACCACCGGTACTGACGAAGCTAAAATCGTCGTAGTAGAAACCTAATTTCTCTAATGCAGCAAGAGTGTCCCCACCACCAAGAATAGACTTCACGGAGCTGGACTTGAGGGCATTTAGGATTGCCAGGGTCGCAAGATGGTGTTGACCGTCCTCAAAGCGACCAAGGGGACCATTTAGAACAACTGTTTTTGCTTGGCTTATTTTGGAAATAAACTGATGGGTTGAACCTAGACTAATATCAAAACCATCATCAGTAAGCGAAGCTGGGGTAATACAAGATTTACCGGGTATACAGAGGTGAGGGGAGAGGGTAGCGAGCTTGCCTCCAACCAACACTTCGTCAAATTTTGAGGCTAAATTGGTCACAAAAGGGAGTTTGTCATCTTTTGCGCCAGAAAGGAGCAAGAGGGATGGTTTACTATTTTGACTAAGCAAATTTTCAAAAACACTCACCTCCTTGGCAAACTGAATACCAGGCACAGTTGGTAGCTTTTCGGGTATTATTCGGAGTGAAGATGAGGGGTTGTAGCTTGCGAAGGCTTCGTAGACGTATAAATCATGTCCGTTGGCTATGATACTCGCAAATTGCTCATCTATACCCTGTTCGCGTGGATCAAAACGTAAATTCTCAAAAAGTCTAATTCGAACAGGTGACTCCCCAACCCACTCCCCTGGAGAAAAACCCGAATCTATGAACTCTATATCTTGTCCTATCGCTCTTTTTAGCCATTCGTGTATAGGACGAAGCGAATCTTCGGTATTTCTTTGGTTAGGTCTCCCCTTGTGACCGATGATGGTGATATTTTTTGCATTTTCTAGGGCCAATCTGAGGCTGGGAAGTAGGCATTTGAGCCTGTAATCACTAGTAACCTGACCGTGGCTGGTAGGCACATCAAGATCGGCCCGAATTAAGACATTCTTGTTGGCAAGAAGAGATGGGTCTAGTTTGTTCATAGGTACTACTTAACTTTTTAGTATACTGCCCTACTCTGAAGATACCCAAAATTTGACTTTTATAGGTCTATTTGGTAGGATTCTCAGGTTAGGTGGAAATTGAGCTTTTAGCTTGATTTAGCCTTACTTTTGAACTACTCCAATGTAGTCTAGGGAAAGATAACCGTAGCCGGTTTCCTTAGAGAAGATTATTGTGGGAGTAGGGAGAACGCGTTCCGTCGCACGGGACACTATGACACACCCTATATCTAGGTATTTGCGCCCATTAATGGAGCGTAGAAAATCTAAATCTGCTTTTGGTGGTTTCTTATCAATTGCAGGATTGGTGTTGGTGACTGGCGTCTACCCTTCTTTGGGAGGCGGTCAAATTGAGGCTCTCGAACCAACCACCTTACAAGTTCAAGCGAAAACAATCTTATCTGGTCCCTACAGAACCTTACCTGAAATGACAGGTGTTTCTCAGGGATATCATGCTCTTCACCCAGCTATTGATATCACGGCGGCTGGTGGTGCCGATATTTATCCAATAAAACCAGGCAAGGTGGTTCTAGTAAAAGTGTCCAACGTTGGCTATGGCAGACATGTAATCGTTGACCACGGAAACGGATTGAAATCACTTTATGCACACATGGGTAAAATTAAGGTTGATGAAGGAGATATGGTTGATGAATTAACTTCACTTGGTGAGGTTGGCTTGACTGGTCACACAACTGGATACCACTTACACATGGAGGTAAGAAAAAACTGGATTCCCGTTAACCCGATCCCCTATTTAAAGGCTGATTCAAAGAATTAAGGCGCCTACTCCAGCCAAGGCCATTAAAACTAGGGCAACGATATTGATGAGATTGCTTACATGAGAATTGGTTTGTGTACCCATAAGTTTTTTGTTGTTGGCGATAATTAGAATTAGGAAAATAAGTATCGGAGAAAGGAATCCGTAAACAAGGGCGGTGGCAAACAACATTTGAATTGGATCGAAGTTAAGAACGGATAACCCTAAACCAGCCACTAAGGTCATGGTAATAATCAAATAGAATTGAGGCGCTTGGTGGAATTTTTTACCCAGACCTTCTGGCCACCCAAACGCTTCACTAACCACATAAGCTGCAGAACCTGCCAGGACTGGAATAGCAAGCATGCCCGTACCAATTAACCCTAAACAGAAAAGGATAGTAGCTAGTGGTCCCGCCACTGGTGTCAAAGCGCTAGCAGCTTGGGCTAGTGAGGTGATGTCTGAGCCTGATTGGTGGAAAGCTGATGATCCTGCAGCAATGATGAAATACATAACTAAGTTGCTTAAAATCATGCCCGTTAAGACATCCTTGTGCATAAATTTGAGCTCTTTTGTGGTGTTTGTTTTTGAATGATTGAGTTTGGTTTCTTCCACCTCTTCCGAAGCTTGCCAGAAAAAAAGATAAGGTGAGATGGTCGTACCTAAAACTGCACAGATGGTAAGTAGAGTGGTGCGATCAAAAATATTTGTCGGAATTAAAGTATGGGAAATCATACTTAAAAGGTCGACACCTGAGAGTAAAGCGGCGCCTATGTAAGCTAGTAATGGCAAGGTTAGCCAACGAAAAATTGAAGCTAAGTTTTTGTAGGAAAAGAAAAGTAGGCCGATCAGGATACAGAAAAGCATGACTACTCCTAAAACAAAGGATGGCAATGGGATGAAGAGCTGTAGAGAGCCGATCATACCAGCAAAATTTGCTGTGATATTGAAGGTATTGGCGACTACCACGAGAAGGGCGATCAGATAAAGTAACCAGCTAGGGAAAAGTCGCTTCATGTTACCAACCAACCCCCTTTTGGTGACGATGCCGATACGGGCACACATTTCTTGGACTGCCACCATAAGAGGAATAGTGATGAAAGCAATCCAAAGCAAAGACAGCCCGTGTCTAGCACCGGCTAACAGATAGGTCATGATGCCAGAAGGATCATCATCCGAAGCGCCTGTGATAACACCGGGACCTAAGCTCTTACCCACCTTTTTGAGATCACGAAGATGGCGATTAAAAAAGGTCTTCATAGAACTATATTAAATGATATTCAAACAAGAGTTGTTAACAAAATTAATTTTATTTATGTTGATATATCAATCGTAAATATAGTGTGGAAAAAGTGGTTTTTATGTGGAAAACAATTTAACCCATCTTGCCCTTCTGGGAGCCTCTGTGAATCACATCAAACTAACAAAAAAACCCCGCTGTTAAGCGGGGTTTTAAGTCACAATGAAGAGTGGATTTGATTACATCTCCATACCTTCCATGCCGTGGTTGTGAGCCGACTCTTCCTTCTTTTCGGGAAGATCAGTGATGAGCGCTTCGGTAGTAAGGATCATGCTGGCGACTGAGGCAGCATTCTTGAGTGCGTTCTTGGTTACCTTGACTGGATCGAGAATTCCAGCTTTAAGCATGTCTTCGAATTCAAGGGTGAGGGCGTTGAAACCGAAATTTCCATCTTTGGACTCTTCGACTTTCTTGACCACCCAGCCGTCGTCTACGCCTGAGTTTTTGGCTAACCAACGAAGTGGCTGTGAGAGAGAATCTCGAACGATTTGGATACCGATTTTTTCGTCAGTGTTGTCGGCAACAACTGCATCTAGAACCGAGGCACATCGCAGCAAGGCAACACCGCCGCCTGGAACAATACCCTCCTCTATAGCAGCCTTGGTGGCACCAACTGCATCTTTGACTCTTTCTTTTAATTCATTTAATTCGACCTCTGTAGCAGCACCAACTTTGATCACGGCAACACCGCCTGCTAATTTGGCGAGGCGTTCTTGAATCTTGTCCCTATCAAAATCTGAGGTAGATTTGGAAAGCTCGACCTTGAGCTGTGAAACACGAGCACTAATCGATTTTTTATTTCCTAGTCCGCCAATGATGCGAGTATTATCTTTGTCTGACCAGACTCGGTCTGCCTTACCTAGATCTTCGATTTGGGCACTGTCTAATTTTCGACCTGTTTCTTCGGAAATGAGAGTACCACCGGTAAGAATGGCAATATCCTCAAGCATAGCCTTACGACGATCACCAAAAGCAGGAGCCTTGACCGCAAGGATGTGAATCGAACCTCTCATCTTATTGACAACAAGGGTGGTGAGAGCTTCCCCATCAATGTCATCGGCAATAATGACAATATTTTTGGTAACCTTAACAACTTTTTCTAAAAGTGGTAATAAATCTGAGATTGAAGAAATTTTCTGATCAGTAATGAGGATGTGTGGATTATCGATGACCGCTTCCATCTTGGCAGTATCGGTAACAAAGTAAGCAGAGGCATAACCTTTGTCGAATGCCATACCCTCTTTGTGTTCGATCTCAAAATCTAGACCTCGACCTTCTTCTACTTCCACAACTCCATCACGACCGACGAGTTTAAGGGCAGCGGCAATTTTTTCACCAATAGTGGAGTTTTGAGCAGAAATACTGGCCACTGATACCCAATCGGCATCTTTGACGTCTTTTTTGAGTTTTAGTAGCTGGGTGGTGACGGCTTCGACAGCTTTATCGATACCACGTTTCATCAACATCGGATTAGCACCAGCGGCAACGTTTTTCATACCAGCGTTGACAATTTGTTGAGCTAGTAAAGTGGCAGTAGTGGTACCATCTCCTGCTGTGTCATTGGTGCGAGTACTGGCTTGTTTTACGAGCTGGGCACCCATGTTTTCAAATGGATCTAGAAGTTCGACTTCTTTGGCCACGGAGACACCATCGTGTAAGACGGTAGGTGCGCCCCATTTTTTGTCGATTGCGACATTACGGCCTCGAGGACCTAAGGTGGTAACTACAGCTTTGGCTAATTTGTTGACGCCATTTAGGAGTTTGCCACGAGCTTCGTCGGAGAAAATGATTTGTTTTGCCATATTTAAGTTTGATTAATTCTTTACAACTGCTAATACGTCTTCGAATTTGAGGAATTGATATTCGACTTTGTCGACCTGGAATTCGTTACCTCCCCACTTCTTGTAGACGACGACATCTGATTTCTTGAAGGAGGCTTTAATTTTGGTACCGTTTTCTGAAACTGTTTCATCGCCAACGGCTAAAATGGTGCCCATTTGAGGTTTCTCTGCATGAGAATCTGGTAAATAAAGCCCGGAAGCGGTTTGTTTTTCAGCCTTGAGTGGCTCAACGAGAACATAACCTGGGGCTGGCAGAAGCTTCTTGACGTCTACTGTAAGTGACATTTGTTTATGATAATTATTAATCCTGTAAAGTTAGATCGAGTAGCACTCAATCACTGTGACTGCTATTTTATACTGATTTTGGGAGGAAGTGTCAAG
>CAZBFU010000001.1:23265-27675 GCA_964491365.1 uncultured Pseudomonadales bacterium | reverse complement strand
AACAGAAAAAGGAGAAGAGGGATCAGGATGTACTGAACCCAGGGTTGAGGATGTCGATATGACTTGGTCATTTAAATTTGACGTTAGGGCGATAATACCTTTCGGTTGAAGAGCGCATTACCTTTTCACGATTTTGGTTTTTGCTAAAAGGTAAAGGCAAGGTATAAGCTGGGAAAGGTTTGGACATGGCACCATCGATCATAATTTTGGCGACAACCTGATGTCTGGCAAGACTGACCAAATCATCCTGGGTATAGTAATTGCCTAGCTCCCCTACGAGGCGATTGGCGTCTTCTGCACCAACAACAAAACTCATGATAGTACCGGCATTGCCAAAAATGGCTTTTTGAATATCTTCAGGAAGCTGGGCGGTGTATTGATTAGCAAGAATAAGATTGAGATGAAATTTTCTAGCTTCTGACAGAATTTTGATAAAGGAAGTAGTAGCAAAGTTTTGAAACTCATCAACATAAAGATAAAAGTCACGCCTTTCTTCTTTTGGACGATTAATGCGATTCATCGCAGCAATTTGAATTTGGGTAATAATCATTGCACCTAAAAGTGCAGCATTATCTTCTCCAATTTTCCCCTGAGAAAGATTGATGATAAGAATTTTTCCTTCATCCATCATTTTCTCGAGATCGATGGTGTTATTACTATGACCAATCACATTTCTGATGGTAGGACTAGTAATAAATTGACCGACTTTATTCAGAATGGCAGAAATTGCCTCCGCTCTGAATTTCTCGGAGTAGGCGTCGTATTCCTGTTTCCAAAAGGCGAGGAGGGTGGGGTCGTCGACAGAGCGAAGATATTCATTACGAAATCGATCATCGGTAAGTAATTTTGGAATATCTAGAAAAGTAGAGCCGTCTTTAAAGGCTAAGGTGTGAAGTGAGTTTCGGAGAATGTACTCCATACGAGCTGACCAGAGATCAGCCCAGATTTTTTTGAAGACGGACATGATACCCGAAACTAAAAGTTCTTTTTGCTCAGGATTCTTGGCATAAAGTGGGTTGATACGAATAGATGAATCCTTGGTGGATGGGTCGATATAGGCAACATCGTTGATACGGTAGCTGGGAATGTAGTCGAGAATAATGTCACAAAGATCACCATGAGGATCGACTATTGCCATTCCGTGTCGATTGCGAATATCGGCAATCGCCATGTTGGCAATTAGAGTTGATTTACCCGTACCTGATTTACCCAAGATATAAATGTGTCGTCGACGATCGTCACCGTTTCTGATTCCAAAAATCGCCATACGATTCTTGTACTCAGTCCGGGCGAAGAAATTGATTTGTTGTTTTTCTTCGTCAGAAAGATCTTCTGCGATTGGCAAATTACTGGGAGGCTCCCCTTTTAGGGTTTTGCCCCACGCAATATTCCTGATGCCAGAAAGATCGGCGTTAGGAAAGTGAAAAATTGTAGCAACTTCGAGGAGATTTAAAATCTGATTTGCCGGAGTGTAATCTGCTGACCTGGTAATCATGGCTTGTTGAAGTTTGACTTGAGAGTTGGCAGGGAGCTTTTTGACAGAGAGACTATTACCATCGGCTAGAGTAAAGACGCCAAACGAAGCGCCTAACTGACTAATTACCAAGTTGGCATCGGCACTTTCAGGCGCAACTGATGCGAGACGAATGTCGGTAGTAAAACCGGGCAAAGCAATTTTGGTTTCTATAAGTGCTTTTTGTGGATGAGCTTCAAACTTCTCGGGGCTGCCCACGCCTTTGGCAACAATTTTTTTGGCATAGCTACTCCAACCTTTGGAGGGAGCTGAAAGGACTATTTGGATGACGGCAGCTTGTTTGGGAGGGATTTTTGAGAGAACTCCAAGTACAGACGCGAGAAGGTCGATACCCTTACCTTGGACAGTTTGGATTGGTAAATAAGTGGGACCTGAGAGATAAACTTGAGCAGTAGATCTGGAACCTGAGGAAAGCCAGGGTTCAAGATAATCATTCATATGATTAATCAAAGCATCTGGATAGTGGGCGGCTATTTGAGCTTTGACCAGAGCAGAAATCGGCTCAGGACAAGTGACAATAAAAAAGATGGACTGATCTAAACAGGCGATCTCTAATGAAATAGTGTCTTGGCCACCAAAAATACGTTGCCAAAAAGACACTTTTAGAGTGTTTTTGAGGGAAGCAAGTAGGTGCACAAAACTCTCATTGGTAATGAGAGAGTCTTTGGCCGCTCGGATTTCAAAAACTGTTCGTGGAACTGCGGGCATGAGTTTAGTATAGCGTGATAGAAGTTAATCTTTGGAAAAGACTACCTTACCTTCTGAGCCACCTGTGTCAAGAATTTTTACCTCAGAAAGGAGAACACCTTCGACCAATAATGCTTTATCAGCAAATAATTGATTAAAGTCGCTTTTTAGCTTGTTCTCGATGTCAGATCTAGTAGAAGCAATATCCTTGGAATTGGTTTGTGAAATAACATGGCTAATTCTGGAACGAGTGTAAGGTCTGATCACCTTGGAGACGAAACTGTCACCGATAGTTTCCCACAATTGAGGTGCATTCGCCTTATCAAGTCTAAAGAGGACTGAACCTTCGACTGAGACACTTTTGTTATCTTTGGTGGTAGTCAAAATAGGCTCATCACCCATGGTTTCTTTGTTGATGATTTCAATACCGTGTCGGATGTTGTATTCGAGGATTTGAGCGTTAAAAAGCTTGGCAATTTGCCAAAACGGAATTTTGAGGTGAAGTCCTGGCCCCCAAACCTTCTTGAGCACGCCGTAGCCACGATCATAGACACATGCAACATGACCTGGAGGCACGGATATGAAGAAGCCACCTACAACTTCATCCACCAAAAAGGATACTACTAGTTTGTCGAAGTCAGCCATAATGCGGGAGGAATAGGTTTAAACAGGCTGGGCATTGCCTTCCTGGGACCGGTTTCCCGTAAGGGAATGATACCAAAAAAGAGCTTGTTTTACCAATAAAAGTCCAATTGAGAAGATTAAGGAGGTGATCAAAAAGAGCTTCTTGCCAGCTGGCATAAAGGAGAAAATAAAGAAAGCAATGATGGGAAGAAAGATAGCAAGAGAGAGGAAGTCTCGTCTACTGGTGGGTGAAGGTGAGAAAAGCATATGTAACGCTTCGATAGCAAAGATTAAAAGAGACTGAATTAGGTTCAAGGTCACGTTGGTATGAGCCAAATCAAACTTACCCAAGAAAAAGAGATTAATGGGGGTTTCGATAGGAGGCATGAATTTGTACAGAAAATGTAAGTCATCTCCTTCTAAACCTGTGGTGAAGATTCGATACAACATCAAAATAATGATGACTTGAATGGTGATATTGACGGCTTCAGATACCACTGCCCCTGGACTCTCGCGAAGAATCCTTTTGGTTTCTGATTTTAACTTTACTGGGTCAGATTTAAATTCTTTTTCAACTTTTTGAATACGATGAGCTATAGCTTGCTTTTCTTCGTCTGATTTTTCAAAAGAAAGATCGATGGGAAGTAGAATCAGCCTAACAACTAACGCAAAAATTATCACAGCCACACCCATATCAGGTGTGCCAAAGATCTGCCCTATCGCCCAGTAGATACCCACCAGAATGTTGAAGAACGGCTGATAAATATAGGTAATAAAGATAGAGTTCACGACTTTAGTATAACGGTTGGTGGTGGAAGAGGATGAAAATAAGCACTGTGTTGAGTGAGATACTCTCGAGTACGACGACGTGACATGTAGATTTTTTGAATAAGAAAAGCTATCTCGTTAAGAATTCCTAAGATCTGATTAGGATGCAGTTTTTTGGCTATGGAACTACCAACAAATTGTTGATAAGCGTTGGCTAAATAATTTTTAGTCCATCGGTTAGACTGAATAAAACGCTGATATATCTGATTTTTGTCAATTATCGGTTTAACCTGAAGTACTTCATGAGCTGTGTAAAGCGACTGGTTGTTTTTTGGTACTAACAGACCTTGTTCATCGAGCCATAGATTTAAACAAGCTAGCTTGGAGACAAGTCCTTTGTTGTTAGCAGATCTGATGGAATAGAAAATTTTAAGAAAAGGAACTATTAATAATCTGGTAAGCCAAAGAGTATTTACTTTGGTGATAATCATGAGATCTAGATCGTCCTCTTCCCTAGCATTCTCGACAGAGACTGAACCGGTTACAAAGACTCCAAGAATTGTAGGAACTAAATTGAGAAATATAAAAAGCTTTGAATGTTGTGAGATTTTATCTGCACTAATGCGAGCTCTGGTATTGAGGAAGATGCGTTGTGTCTTATTTAGGACCTGCGGGTAGCGTTCTTGAATTAGTTTCAGAGAAACTGTTTTGGAACTTATAAGCCAGGTGTGTAATTTAGTAGTATCTAAAGGATAGTGAAAATACTTTGAATACTTTAAGGTATCTGAAACCGAGTT
>CAZBFU010000001.1:0-23165 GCA_964491365.1 uncultured Pseudomonadales bacterium | reverse complement strand
TTCCAAGCCTCTTTCGGATTGGGGGCGTTCTTTGGGACAACTTCTACCCAAAAAGAAGCCCAGTTCACAGGATCTGAATCAGGTAGTTGTGGGACAGGCGAAGTGGTCCATTCAAAAGCAGTACCGTTTTGCTTGATTATTTGTTGAATTTCGGGAATTACCCATAGGGGAGCAATCATCATGGCAACCTTTTCGTTAGCGAAAGCAAGAATACTATCTGGCATGGTTTCATCCCATGAACCTTTGGTTGAGGCAAAAGAAGTGTAGTAACTGATGGCTTCATGAGTAGTTTTGGTGAAAGGCTTGCTCATATCAATACCACCTTGAAGAAGCATGAGACTAACGATGTCTGGCCAAGCTCTAACGTTTGAAGTAGTTCCAAGAGCGACCCCTGCTCTTGTGATTTTGCCGGTAACTTCGTCAACCTTAGTAAGGGTTGAAGCGGCAGATCTGAGATCGTCCCAGGTTTTGACGGAAGTAATTCCAGCTTGTCGCATGATGGTAGAGTTTGTGAAGAGGACAAGTCCGTCCATATTCATGGGAACACCATAAACTTGATCACTAAAGACCACACTATTCTTGACGAGAGGATAAAAGTTAGTGTCGATTTCGGTAGCAGAAATTGTATTAGCTGGTGCAGGAAAGAGAGATTTGAAGAAGATCGGCATCCAAGTAGCATGAATTCTGGCGACGTCCGGAGGATTTTGAGATCCAAATGAAGTTTGCAGTCGATCTTGATAATCGACATGAGATTGGAGTTGATAGTTAACTTTGATGGTCGGGTTGTCTTTTTCAAAGGCGGCGATGACAACCTTCATCACCTCTGGCTGTTCCCACAACCCCCAGTAATTAATAGTGACAGTTTTGTCTTCTTTGACGGCAACAGACTTCTGATTTGATTTCCCCAAGGATGAAAAAATTAAATTAGCAACAAAAATAATAATGCCTAGGACAATCAAACCACCCACAACTGGGACTAGGTACTTAAAAGGTGAACCTTTGATGTGAGGAGCGGTGGCAGGTTCTGGTGGTTGATAAGTAGGAGGTAAAGTAGGATTCTCCTCTGGTGGAGGCAAAGGAGCATTGTCAGGAATAGGTTGGTAGCTCTCACCTGGTTGGCCTGGTGGTAATGGAAAATCGTTAGCCATAACTTGAGTATAGCAAGAGTGGGGGTGATTTGAGTAAGATATGTGAATGAGTTGGAGAGGAAAAATAGCGGTAGGAGTGACTTTTTTTATAGCGATTGTGGCAGTAATTGCTGGAGCTTATGAACTGGCGTACCTAAAAACGATTATTCCAAGAGTAATCGTGGCAGGAGTTGAAGTGTCAAATTTAGATCGAAATCAAGCTTTAGGGGTAATTCAAAATACATTTGATTCATTCCCCAATCGAGTTGTGGTTAAGGTAAATGGTGAAGAAAAATGGAATAGTGATGGAGTGATGGTGGCGAGAAATTTTGAAGGGCTTGTTGACGAAGCTTTAATGATAGGAAGAACTGGAGATATTGTGAAACGATGGAAAAGTCGAGTAGAGGCATTTTATAAACCTATACACTTACGCAACAAACTTGTTTTTGACGACCAATCGGCAGAGACTTTTGCGGCAATGATAGAAGATAAAATTGCGACTGAAGGCGCTCTTCCTAGATTAGAGGTTTTTGGAAATGAAGTAAAGATTCAGCAAGGAGTTGATGGAGTAAAACTTGATACCTCCCTACTTAGCCAACAGATTGAAGAAGCTTTTCTACTTCCAGGAGAGCAGACCGTGAGAGTATCGACAAGAATCGTGGAAAACAGAATAGATCAACAAAAATCTACCAAAGTATTGGATAACGCAAAATATTGGTTAAGCCATAAATTAAGCATTAAGTATAAAAAAAAGGAGCTGGTATTAAACGGAGCAGAAATTGTTCAACTACTTAGCCTGACTAAAAGTGATTTAAATGAAGATGAGTATGAAAACTTGGTCGAAAAATTACGAGACGCGTTTGAACAATCACCGGTAAATGCAGCAATAAACATAGAGGGTGAAAGAGTGAAAGAGTTCACCCCTGAGCAAGACGGTCTGTTAATTGAGTATGAAAGTTTTAAAAAGGTATTGGCAGTGAATTTGAACGAGTCACATGGTAGTGAAATTGAGATACCCATGGTGGTAACAAAACCTAAGGTTAGTATGGATGAGATAAATGATTTAGGTATTAAGACTTTGATAGGAGTAGGCACATCTAAGTTTCACGGTTCTATCCCCAACCGAGTATTTAATTTAAACCTAGCTGCATCTAGAGTAAATGGAATAGTAATTCCTCCAGGTGAAGAATTTTCATTTAATAAAGCTGTAGGTTCTATTGATCGAGCAAGTGGTTATAAAAGTGCTTATGTAATCTCGGCAGGACGAACAGTTTTGGGTGATGGTGGTGGGGTCTGCCAAGTCTCAACGACCCTCTTTAGAGCAGCCATGAATGCAGGATTGCCAATCGTGGAGCGCAAAGCTCATGCTTATAGAGTTCATTATTATGAGGAAGATACAGGACCTGGATTTGACGCAACTGTATATTCACCAAGCGTAGATTTTAAATTTAAGAACGACACGCCAGGTCATATCCTAATTCAGAGTAGTGTAGACACTAAGAATATGGCAATGAAGTTTGAATTTTATGGAACAGATGACGGTAGAGTTGCCACAATTTCGGCAGCAAGGATTAGTAGCCAATCACCTCCCCCCTCAGCTATGTACCAAGACGATCCAACCCTAAAGACTGGAGTTGTAAAGCAAGTAGATTGGGCTGCATGGGGAGCCAGATCAGAATTTGATTATGTAGTAACTAGGAATGGCGAAGAGATAGGTAGACGAAAATTTGTATCAAGCTATAAACCTTGGCAAGCTATTTATCTAAGAGGAACAGGGATATGATTTTGGCAATCGAAAGTACATTTGATGAGATAGGTGCTGCTTTAGTAGAAAAAAATTCAATCGGAGGGATAAGAATTATCTCGAGTAGTATTGCGAGTAGCGCAGCAATCACAGCAAAGTATGGTGGTGCGGTTCCAGAAATCTTGGCAAGAGAGCAAGCGTCAATGATTGTGCCAGTGATTGAAGAGTGTATGTTGAAAGCTAGTGCCAGAAAAGAAGATATTGAAGCGGTAGCGGTTACTAATGGTCCGGGCATGATTGGCAGTTTGTTGGTCGGAGTAGAGACTGTTAAAGCTATAGCATACGCATGGAACAAACCCTTGTTGCGAGTAAACCATATGGTGGCGCACGTATTAGCAAACTGGATAGATGAAAAACGAATTCCAGGTTTTCCAGCAATAGGCTTGGTGATTAGCGGAGGACACACTGACATAGTGCATCTTGCTCAATTTGATAGGTGGGAATACTTAGGAGGAACAAGAGATGATGCAGTTGGAGAAGCATTTGATAAAGTGGCAAGACTTTTAGGGTTACCCTATCCTGGAGGAGCATTGATTCAAAAACTATGCGATGAGTATATCCTTGATAAGGAGAATACTAGATACACTCTGCCAAGGCCTATGATTCATGATGAAACTTTTGATATGAGCTTTTCAGGACTAAAAACAGCTGTATCAGATCTTGTAAAAACTGAGGACGGAAACTTAAATTCAAAAGCGGTTGCACATGCGTTTACGATGGCAGTGTGTGAAGTATTGGTTGAAAAATGTGTTAGAGCGTTAGAAACCACTGGGGCAACTAACTTTGTTATGGCTGGAGGTGTGGCGGCTAATAAACACATCAGAGAAGCTTTTATGGCCAAAATGGAATCACTAGGCGTTGAATGTTTTATTCCAAACCTGAAGTACTGCACTGATAATGCACCTATGATTGGAGCGGCAGCAGTTTTAAAACCAGAAATTGCAGATTTACAGCTACGCCCTGAAAGTAATCTAAAAGTGATTTAAGGTCATCCAATAAGCTAAAATAAGCGGGATGGAAAAGAATTTCGATCATAAAAAGTACGAAGCAGATTTGTACAATCAATGGGAAAAGTCAGGTGCATTTGTGGCTCCGATGGCAAGTGAAGCAATAGAAAAAGGGCAATCCCCTTTTTGTGTGATCATGCCTCCCCCTAATGCAAACGACCCCCTCCATGTAGGACATGCTTGTTTTGTGACGATTGAAGATATTTTTACTCGATACCACAGAATGAAAGGTGAGGCGACGATGTGGTTACCTGGAACGGATCATGCTGGCATAGAAACTCAGTTTGTGTTTGAAAAGAAATTAGCTAAGGAAGGTAAAAGTCGATTCGATTATGGACGAGAGGAGTTGTATCAAATGATAAGTGCTTATGTAAGTGGAAATTCAAACGTGGCCATAGATCAAATGAAGAAATTGGGGGCAAGTGCTGATTGGTCCAGATTTAAGTTCACGTTGGATAAAGACATCGTTGATGAGGTGAAGAAGACTTTTTTTAAACTTTGCAAGGATGGTTTGGTATATAGAGGTGAAAGATTAGTGAATTATTGTACAAAGTGTGGGACAGGTTATTCTGAACTAGAAGTGGAGTATGAAGAAAGAGATAGTTTTCTATACATAATCGACTATGGTTCGGGGATAAAAGTTGCCACAACTAGACCAGAAACAATGCTGGGAGACGTGGCTGTGGCAGTAAACCCGAATGATACGAGATACAAATCTATTGTAGGCAAGAAGATTAAACTTCCCTTGAATGATCGTGAGATCGAGATTGTGGAAGATGAAATGGTGGATATGGAGTTTGGAACTGGAGCTGTAAAAATTACTCCAGCACACGATCCTAACGACTGGGCAGTGGCGGAACGAAAAGGTTGGAATTTAGGTGAAATCGTTAGAGACCATCAGGTCATTGGCAAAAACGGCAAATTGAATGAGAATGCTGGTAAATATGCTGGATTATCAGTATTAGTGGCTAGAGAACAAATAATTGCAGACTTGGGTGATTTGTTGGTAGAGAAGAAGCCTTATAAACATAGTGTAGGAACATGTTATCGATGTCATCGTGAAATTGAACCACTACCCCTAAAGCAATTCTTTATTAAAACCAAACCATTAGCGCAGAAGGCGTTGGCAGCACTAGAATCAGGGGAAACAGTTATTCATGGGGCAGGCAGAGATAAAATTTTGAAACATTGGCTGGAGAATGTAAGAGATTGGAATATCAGTCGTCAAATTGTATGGGGAATTAAAATACCTGCCTGGATAAAAGGTGAAGAGTTTGTAGCTAGCGAAGAGTGTCCAGGTGAAGGCTGGGTGGCTGAAACTGATACTTTTGATACATGGTTTAGTTCAGGCCAATGGCCAGTAGTGACATTGAAATCTAACAAGAAAGGTGATTTTGATTACTACTACCCCACCACAATCATGGAGACTGCTTATGATATTTTGCCGATTTGGGTAATGCGAATGATGATGCTGGGTATATATATGACAGGTAAGTCACCTTTTAAACATGTTTACCTACATGGTTTGGTAAGAGACAACAAAGGTAGAAAAATGAGTAAAAGCGTAGGTAATGTAGTTAACCCCATTGATCTAATTGAAAAGTATGGAGCAGACGCATTACGAATCGCTCTAGTGATGAGTACGACTGCGGGTAACGATAGTAGTGTGGGCGAAGATAAGGTAAGAGGGATGAGGAATTTTGCGAATAAAATATGGAATGCTGCTCGATATGTGCTTGAGAATGAAAAATCTACTCAGACAGAAGAAGATGAAGTGTTTAGAACTCACTTAGATGAGGTGGTGACAAGCTGTACACGTCTACTTGAAGACCTAAAAGTGGGTCTATATGCTGAGACAGTTCACAACGAATTTTGGCATTGGTATTGTGACGAAATAATTGAGAAACACAAACGAGGTGAAATTAGTAATTCTCAGCTCAAAGTAGGACTTGAAACATTCTTAAAACTATTGCATCCAGTAATGCCATTTGTAACCGAGGCAGTATGGGCAGCGATGCAAGGAGGCAAAACTAGCCTAGTGCAAAATAGGTGGCCAGAGACTAAGATTGTAGGGTGAAATTTTCTAAAGAGTCACCATTCTTAATTAGTGTTTGGGGAATATTGAGTAGTTTGTTAGTAGTAATTTGTGTGGCGATACTGATTCAAACAATACTCGGTAAGATAAGAAGTCAGGAACCTACGGTGATGGGTGTTGAGAATACACAGGAAGAAGTCCTGAAAGCAGGAGACAGCTGGGATAATCTTTACGATTGAGCTGGGGTGGTGGTGGCTGCCTCTGGAGCTGCTTCGGTTGCAGCGGCAGGAGAGACAACTTCTTCTTCTACCTCTTTGACAGAGACCGTGACCACGACAGTTTCTGGATCAGCTTGAATTTCGTAGCCATGTGAAGTGGAAATTAAATCAGAGATTTTCAAGTGATCGCCTACTTGAGCTAGCTTTGTGAGATCAATAGAAATGGACTCTGGTAAATCATTGGGAAGTGCTTCAACTTGAATTTCGTTAAGTAAGAGAACTACATCTGCGCCAAACTCTTTGACTGCAGGTGATTCTCCAATAAGCTCCACAGGAACTTGAGCGACAATTTTTTCTTTAAGATTTACCTGTCTTAAATCAAAGTGAGAAATGATTCCTTTAACTGGATTAAACGAAAGTTCACTGATAAGGACTGGTCTGACCGTCTTTTCTCCTTCGACTTGGAGATCTATTACTTGAGTTTCACCAGACTTGAGATAGACCCTCTTTAGTTCAGTTAGTTTGGCTTGAACGGATAGACTTTCTACTCCTTTGCCATAGACAACACCTGGAATTAGACCGTCTGATCTAAGTGGACGATTTGCTCGACCTTTAGCGGTGCGAGGTAGGACTGATAGAGAGATTTTGGTCATGGGCTGTATTTTAGCACAATAGCCTCAAAGACTGGTGTTTTTGAAGAGAGTTCCTGCTGAAACTGGGGCACTGAACTGCGATTTGAATAGAGCCACTCCTGCCTGAGAATAATCAAATTGGACCGTTTGAGCTTTAGGTTCTAATTGGGGTGGATAATTAATACTCAGTTCCCTACTCTGCTTTAATGTTCCTGGTTGTTTGAGCCAGTCAAAAGTATAAGAAACTAATGGTTTTTTGAGGTCAAGAGTTTCTGACAATTGGTAATCGATGAGAAGTTCGTGGTCTTGGTTTATCATTAGATTGGTAGAAAATTCGTACTTATTCCCTGTTGAATTTTGAGTGTGAACAATAAGTTCTGGGTCTATTTCTTGATTATCAATTTTTAGTGAGAAATTAGTGATATTTGGTGAAAGATACAACTGATAGTAAGCTTTGTAAGATTTACTGGTGGTAATGGGGGCTGGGGTTGGATATTTGATATTTAAACGATACTGATGGGTTAGAGTTCCTTGGTCTGAAATGTTGATGTTGGAGTTTTCGGACCGTTGTTGGTAAAGATTAGTTTTAGCAAGCGAAAAGTTAGATTCATTTAAGTATAGAAAACTAGACAAACAGCCACCTTGACTGATTTGAGGATGACATGGAGGAGTAGTAATTTCACCTGACAAACTAGAAGCTCGAGCGAATGATTGTAAATTATCATCAGCAAACCAAAGATTGATTTCGCCGTAGGAGACAAGATCTGAAATGGTTTTAAAGATAGGCATTATATCGATGTTGCCCTGAAGGAATTGCTTGAAAGTATCATTTGTCAAACTAGTTAAGTAATCTTCCTTGTTGTCTTGTGTAGAATTTGAAGTATTCTGATAAAGTGTTTCACTGTTGAGACTTTGATATTGCGGTGAGGTAATTTTGCCGTTGTTATCAAGGTATTTTCCTATTAAATATGTATTTAACCCTACTACCCCATCAACACTAATACCTTTGAAGCGGTTATAAAACCAGCGTATTTGTTTAGCTGATTCGGCAAAATCGGCGTTGGTGTTGGCATCTCTAAAATGCCAATTGTCTTCACCTAGCAGTGAAGTGATAATTTTTGGTGGTTCAACCTGACCTTCAATTAACTTATCAATATTCAACGATGATTCGGTTTGGATATCAGTAATAATCCCTTCTTTGAGGGTCAATAAACTAACTGTATTTAGATAGCCACCAGAAGCTCGATATTCATTGGGGTCTTGGGTTAAAACTAGTATTCTTTTGGGGTTTTGGTCTTTGGCGATTTCTAAGAACAAGTCTAAACTAGGTGAGATTTGGTTTATGTGTGAACGAATTTGTTTAATTTGTTGTAGGCTTTGGTTTCTTATAAAAGAATGACCAAAAAGGTGACCTGCACCGTGATCTAGAAGCAATTGAAGCTGACCAAGCTGATCATTTATCTGAGATAAATTAAGCTTGAGAACTACGGTTAAGTCAGAGACTTTTTGATTAGATTTATTAATGGTAGCCAAATACAAACTATTGCCTATATCGTAGACTTCTTGACTACTCTTTAGAAGCTTGAGGGTGTGATCAATGGCTAGAAGTGAATTGTTTAAAACTGAGCCAGAATCTGAACTAAAGAGATTTACGGCAGTTAGTAAGTAGCTTGCGGTTTGGTCACTCACCCATTTGAAGATTAGCGCTTGTTCTAGTTGATTTTTGGATGATTGGATTTGTCCTGAGTTTAAAGAAATTAGACTGTCTTGAGAGAGTTTAGCGACGCCTAGAATGGCAAGAATGCTGGTGATTAAAGGTAATAGTATAGAGACTAGGAAAAGTGCCGTGACAAATTTTATTGAACCTTGTAAGGATTTTTTTTCAAAGGTATGGAGGTTTATGTTTAAAGGTTTAAGTTTGTTTTTGGATTTTGGCGTGAGAGCTAAAGATTCTAATTTGATTGAGGGGGGGGTAGTTGGATTTATTGTTTCAGGTACAGGCTCCGCTGATGTGGTGAGAATTTTGAGTTTTTTTAAGATACTTGCCAAATCATTTTGAGGAACCCAATTAAGTTTTGCTTGGGTTGTAATAACCTGTTCATATAATTTGTGGAAATCATAACCACTCGAACCGTCTAGCTTAAGATCTATTTTTTTGTCGTTTTGTGTTTTTTGGAGTAAGTATCCTAATTCAAGATCTGAGTAGGTTTCTCCACAAACAACGAAATGCTCTTTGTTGGTATTTTGCATAAAGAGAGAGCGGACGAGAGCATTGAGGCCATCTTTTAGGTGAGTAGGGTAATATTGTCTATCTCCTGAAGGAGTAGTTGAGAATGATTGAGCTTTGATTGAGTCTAGGAGGAGATAATCAAGTTTTGTTTGATACTTATTCTGGGGATCTAAAGTGTATGGATCGATGATAGTTAAAAGTCGAATGTTAGAAATAATTGCAGTAAGCTTGGCAAACACTTCCTCAACAGTTTGAAGTTGGACAGGGGAGTCAATTAAAGATGAGACTAAGTTTAATAGAACCACCTTAGTTGTTGTAGGAGGAGGATTTTTCTGGAGATGAGAGATTAGGTCGTCTGTGGGAAGTAAAACAAGATAGTTAACGTTGGACGTATTATTTGTCGCTGTTATTTCATTTGTAGAGAGGGAAGATTTCAAGTAATGAAACAAAGCTTCATCAGCTCCGTAAATTCCGATAGTCATGGTAAGGGCAGTGCTCACTAGTAATCAGTATACAAAAGAAGCAAATATTTTATTGTGAGATTAAACGTAAGTACTTTTATTTTCTCGACGTTTTAACATGTTTTTGTGCTTAGTACTTCTGATTTTTAACTGTTTTTCGTACTAACGCGCTCCACATGAAAATTTGTAGCTATGAGAAAGTGTAGTTATCCACACTAATATACGAGATTATTGTTCGTCGAGAACTTTGTTGACTAAAGAATCTGCTTGGGAGTTTTGAGATCTAGGAACATGTACTAAATTTATTTTGGAGAAACGGGAGTTTTGTAGAAGATTAAGTAGTGACTGTACTTGGAGATACAGTGTCTTTAGATTTTGATCTTTTACTTTGTATCTGCCCTCTAGTTGCCTAATGATTAACTCTGAATCCATCTTGATGGTTAATGATTGTGCAACGTATTCTTGTTTGTTCAATTGCTCTAATACTTCTATTAAGCCTTGATACTCTGCTTGATTATTAGTGGTTATTCCTAGATATTTTGAAACACTAAAAAGAACCTGCTCGTCTGAAAGGGCTAAACCTGCACATGCCGCTGGACCAGGATTACCTCTAGAACCGCCATCTGAGTGGATGGTGATGGCTGGAAAATTTTTCATAAGAGAGTATAGCAATAATGGTTAGCATTATAAGTTGGTTCTGAGAGAGTGTCCACCAATAGTGATCAAAAAGTAGAGTAGGCAAAAGACCAATGGTGATTGGTAGATGTTTTCTAGTAAGTTCATAACAATAATGTTTGTTTAGGTAGATTAGTATGAAACCAACCAAACCAAATTCAACTAAGTACAAGAGGATGGTGTTGTGAATTGGTTGCAGGTTTTGGTAGTTTAATTGTGTAGAAGGTAGATTTTGTGAGGAGAAATGAATTGAGTTTTGATAACCAACACCAGTTAGTAATTGCGTAAAGGTTGGAATTTTAAGATTTTGATACTGAGTTAATCGATATTCTATCGATGAGCTAGGCCAGGTGTATGCGATTAACAAGAAGGTTACTAGGGTAGAAAAGATAATAAGAGTTTTGTTTGCTGAGCGGATTAAGTGATAGATAATTAAGCCTAAGAGAGCAGCTTTTGAGAAAGTTAAGACAATTAAAGCTAGGGTTAAAAACCGAACTAGAGGAAGCTTATTGGTGCTGTGTAAATAGAAATAGATGATTAGTGAATATCCGGCGAGACTATTTGGGTGTGAGAAAGTGGACATTGGTCTGATGAAGTTGTAAATTCTAGCAAGATTGAGGGTGGCAGTATCAAAAAACCGTTCACCTAAGTAGTAGAAGATTCCATTAACAGAATGCTGTGCATAAAGCTGATAAATTGTTAGCCCTAAGAGTAGAGGAATTTGAAATTTTAGAGCATTAAGGAATAGCGAGGTAACTTTAGGGATTTGGGTAAGAGAATAGGAAAAGAAAACATAACAGACAAATTTGGCGGTTTGTAAAAGAGTAAGTAAGGTGGGTGAAGCAGAAAGGGAAGTAAGAAAAAGGATGAAGAGAGAAATAGTTAGTTTTGAAGGAAGACTATTTTTGACTAGAAAAGTAATGAGACATGCTAGGACTAGAAGATCGGTGAATGTGATTCTAAAGGCAAGCAAATCAAGACGAAGACCGGCAATTGATGACCCTTCGAGCCAGAAATATTTACTTAGCTGAAAAGGCAAGGCAAAAAGAGTAATTCCGAGCAAGAGACGTCTGAACACCTAGGAGTAGTTTACTACTTAGGAATGACGAGAAGCTGCCTAAGTGGGGGATTACCACGAGACTCAGTAGAAACTTCTGGATGGTTTTCGAGGTGTAGATGAATGATTCTTCGTTCGTAGGAACTGAGATTACCTAAGACTACTTCTTGTTGTAGGGCGAGAGCTTTGGAAACTGCAGTGTCTGCCAAGTGTCTAAGGGTATCTTCGCGACGCTCTTGATAATCATTGATGTTCAAGGAAACTCGAACCCAACCACCAAGTCTTTGACTAATCATGAGAGAGAGGAGAAGTTGAAGAGAAGTAAGTCCTTCACCATGATGTCCAATGAAAATACCTGTTTGATCTTCAGGTAAGTTTAATTGAACTTTGACACTTGATTCATCTGGAAAGCTAACTTCGAAGTTGTGAGTGTCTAAATCAAGAAGAGACAATACGTTCTCAACTAGTTGTGCGATTTTATTTTGATCCATGTGGTTGATAATTTAATAATCATGCTGGTCGGAAGCGACCGAGGAGGGAATTTATTTGAAGTGGAACGTTTTTTAGTCCGCCCAATCCAGATATTATATATTGTTGTCCAATACTAAAAATGGTAGTGATAACCCAGTAAAGAGTGAGACCAGATGCAAAGTTGAGGGAAATGATGGTCGTCATTATAGGCATCATAAATAGCATTTGTTGTTGCATACTCTGAGCCATTTCAAGTGAATCTTCTTCTTTTTTCTTGTCAGTTTTGTTTTTGGGATTCTCAATATGTTTTTCGGTACCAGTAGTCATCATTAATGAGAAGACCATTTGACTGACACCAGCAAGGATAGGTAAGACGTAGTAAGGATCCTTTTTAGCCAAATCTAACCAAAGAAAATTGAAGTTGAGCACACCGCCATTAATTTCTGGATGGGAGATAAATTTCAAAAAGACTTGATATAGAGCAATAAGAACGACAAGTTGGGCAATTTGGGGTAGGCATCCAGACAGAGGATTCACACCATGTTGTTTGTATAGTTCCAATTGAGCCAATTGGAATTGTTGATTATCGGAACCGTGTTTAGCTTTGAGTTTGTCGATAGTTGGCTTGAGTTCTTGCATCTTCTTGATCGATTTGAGAGAGGGGAGAGTTATAGGAACCAAAACCCCTCGCACAATCAAGGTCAAGAAAATAATCGCTAAGCCTAGATTGTCACCGGTAAAGTGATAAAGAAAAGTAAGTAGAAATTCGATAGGAGAGGTAATATATGAAAACATTAGGGTTGATTTTATCAGGGTAATGGATCGTTGTGTGGTCGATTTGACTTGGAATGGCAGGAAAGTAATCTTGAAACACCTAGTTTTGAACCTTTAAGTAGACCATACTTATTTATGGCTTGTATATAGTACTCTGAACAAGTGGGGTAATACCGACAAGCATTAGAAGGACTAAACGGCGAAATGGCTATTTGATAAAAACGAATAGCTTTAACGAGTAAGATACTGAAGTAATTCATCGCACGCTTGCTTTTGATGAGGTAAATCTAATTTCTGAAGATTCTGTTTTGAAATTATTAAGTAGTCGAAGGGATGGATCCGACTAAGATTTTCAAAGATTACATGACTTAGGATTCTTTTTTGAGCATGTCGATCCACAGAAAGGGGACAGATCTTTTTAGTGGTTAAGAAGCAAAACCTAGGATAATCAAATTTATTAGCAACCCTAATAACCTTGAGATGAGTTAGGTGTCGATTAAGTGCGAGGGAAGACTCAAATTGGGATTTGTGAAATCTTAAGCTAAGCCGATTGATTGCTGGTAGCACTTTAGGCAGACAAACGGCGACGACCTTGAGCTCGACGTCGCTTGATAACCTGGCGGCCTGCAGCTGTACTCATCCGTTTACGAAATCCGTGAACACGGGAGTGGCGAAGCTTTTTTGGTTGGTAGGTTCTTTTTGGCATGAGTGATGCATATTTTACGATGTAGAGGGAATGTTTTCAACATTCAGTGTTTCGAAGTTGATAAACGCGCCTTTTTAGCTTTTCATTCGGGTTAATTGGGGGTTGTATAAATGTGGAAAACTTGTAAAACGACAGCAGTGATGGAACTAACTTTACAAGAAATTTGGGCAAGAGCCTGTGCAGACATGGAAGTGTCGATGTCTGGGGCAACCTTTAAACTTTGGATAAGTCCATGCTTTATTAAAAGTATCAGTGAAATTGATAGTGAAAGAATAATCGTAGAGGTGGGCACACCATCGACATATCACGTTCGACAAGTTGATGAAAGATATTACGGTCAGATTAAACAAGCCTTGGAAAAACAACTTGAGAAAAAAGTAGAACTTGCCTTGGTGGTAGGTAGTAAACCACAAGTGAGCACTGAGAATAGAGTTGAAACGAGAATTGAAACCCAAATTGATCAAGGTTTGTTTAGTAATCAGGTAATTAAGAACGAACCTGTAAATGCACCAAGTTTATATTCAAAATACACTTTTGACTCATATGTTGTAGGAAGTTCGAATAGTTTGGCTTATGCAGCTGCTAAGGCAGTTGTGGAATATCCTGGTTCAAGACACAACCCATTATTTATCTGGGGTGGAGTTGGAGTAGGAAAGACTCATTTGATGCAAGCTGTTGGACAAGCACTCTACAGCAAAGGGAATAAAAAAGTGGTCTACATAACCTCTGAGCAATTTACAAACGATTTGGTTAACTCGTTAAAGTCCAAAACAATTGATTCGTTCAAGAAAAAATATAGAGAAGTAGGAGCACTTCTTATTGACGATGTGCAATTCTTTGCAGGTAAGGAAGCAAGTCAAGAAGAGTTCTTTCACACATTTAATGAGCTATATCTAAAAGGAATTCAAATTGTGATGACTTCTGACCGTAAACCTCAAGACATTGAAAAATTAGAAGAAAGATTGGTAAGTAGATTCTTGGGTGGCTTAACCGTTGACGTTGGTTTGCCTGATTATGAGATGCGGGTAGCGATATTAACCAACAAGGCAGAAAGTTTGAAAGCAAACATTTCCAGAGCATCGATTAATACGATTGCAGAAAACATCACCACCAATTCGAGAGAGCTTGAAGGAATTTTGGTTCGGATTGTAAACGAAGCTTCACTAAATGGGGGAGTAGTGAGCGATGAAGTAGTAGAGAGAGTCGCTGGAGTTAAAAGTAAAAGGATTGAGAAGAAGGTCAGACCGATTCAATTGATAAGTGTGGTAGCGAAACACTTTGATTTTAAGAACAAAGATATCGTGGGAAAGAGTAGACGAGCCGATTTGGTATTAGCTCGACATATTGCAATCTACTTGTTAAGGGGAGAACTGGGCTTGCAGCTGACAAAAGTGGGAGAACTAATGGGAGGTCGTGACCATACCACAATCATGCATGCTGAAGACAAAATTAAACAGGAAATAGATGTTAACAACTCGATTAGAAATCACATAGTTGCTCTGAAACAAGAGATCTATTTGTGAACAATTGTGGAAAAATAAATAAAGTAATCCAGATGAAAACGAAAATTAACCACAATTTCATCCACAGAAATTTGAATAGAATCACAATCTTGTTAGCCTTGGTTGTAAAAGTTTATGATAAAGATTGCTTGAAGAATCAATTAAGTTTTGTTTATCGACAAAACTATCAGCCACAAGTTAGCCTCGGTATCCACTTATCTACATCGTCTATTATTAATATCTACTAGTTTATTTAAGATAATGAAAGTCAACGTCTTAGCAGAGAATTTAAAAAAAGGATTATCAATTGTCGCTAGAGGAATCTCTAGTAGGGTACAGTTACCGATACTTTCAAGCGTATTATTAAAAGCATCGAAGGAAGGTTTGGTACTCTCAGCAACTGACTTGGAAATTTCTATAAGAGTGAAAGTGAGAGCGAAAGTGGAAGAGCCCGGAGAAATTGCTTTGCCTGGAAAGTTGTTTGGCGAGCTGGTGGCAACCTTGGCAAGTGGGGCGATAGAACTGAGAGTGGAGAAACAAACTTTGGTAATAGAAGGTGAAGGAGTGAGATCTGAAGTGGTTGGACAAGGTGCAGAAGAATTTCCAGTACTACCTGAAGCGACTGGAAAGGGCTTAGAACTGTCGGGAGAAGAACTTAAACAGAAGTTATCAATGGTGACAGTAAGTGCTGCTAAAGATGACACAAGACCTGTCTTGGGTGGAGTCTTGTGGGTAATAGAAAAAGAAAAGATTGAATTGGTGGCAACTGATGGATATCGACTGGGAATTGATTCTTTGAAAATTGATTGGGATGAGGAGAATAAAAAAGTGATCATACCAGCGAGGGCTTTGCATGAACTGTCTAGAATTGTGGATAACGCGGGAGAAAAGATTAGTTTAGAACTGGATGAGAGTAAACAGCAGGTGCTTTGGGTGGTTGGCGAGGTGGAATTGTCGAGTAGATTGATTGTCGGTGAGTTTCCGCCGTACCTAAAAGCGATTCCTGCAGCAAAAACAACGACTTTGAGAATGGATAAGGACTCATTGATTGATGCCGTAAAAAGAGCAAGTTTATTTGCTAAAGAAGGGGCTAATGTCATTAGATTTGAAGTTTCTACGGATGATATAGAAGTTGTCGCAGCTAATGATCAAAGAGGGACAACCAAATCTAAAGTTAATGGAACGATTGAAGGAGAAGAAGTAAGGGTGGCATTTAATGCAAAGTATTTAATTGAGTATTTGAATAACGTCGACGATGAAGAAGTGATAATGGAAACTGAAGGTGAATTAAAACCTGCCGTATTCAAACCAATCAAGGGTAATTTCATTCACATCATCATGCCTGTGCGAATCAACAACTAATTCTCGACAAACTTTACCCGGAAGTATTCAGGGTGATTAATTCCTTGATCAAAGAACCAAAGTTCGAGAGCTTTTTTGGCTTGATCATATGGTTTGATGAGGTTTACTGTGTATGTGTTGTTTGAGTAGTCGTATGAACTGATGGTGAATAATGGCTGCTTGATAGGTAAGATGGTGCGAATCCTCTTAAGAGCAATGTCTTGTTTACCATTCTCTTTTTCATAATCTTTGAGTGATTCTTCGTAGGCTTTGTTGTATTCTTCGTCGTTATTGTATGGTTCTTCTTTGGTAAATATGGGTTGGTTTGATGGAGTACTAGAAAGAGTAGGTGTAGGGGTGAGAGGGGTGGTATTTGGTGAAGTGGGAGAAGAGATTTGATTTGAAAAGGTGATAAAAGTAAGGACTAAAGCTGCAACTAAATAGATTACATTTTTAATAGTGAGGTATTTGGTAAATTTCTTCATATATGTTTATCTAGTAACTGCCCAATACCTAATTGGAGCATAGGTAACACCAATAGTGTGAACATAGCCATCTCCACTTGACTGATCTGGATCCATAGTAATCAATTGATTACCTGAGATGCCTCTGATGACAAGTAGGTGACCACACTTTAAACCTCGATTAGCGCCACTACCACAAAGAGCTCGACCAGTTGCTAATATCAAACCACAGTTTTGAAGGTAAGTAGAAGCTTCTGAAAGTGAAGTCTCAACTACCTGTAAGCCAGAAGAGCGAAGAATATCGAGTGAATTATTATTGTCGGTACCACAAACTGGGTATGGAGGTGTGTAACCATAGTAGTAGTAACCCCCGATTTCGTGTTGTCTGTGCCAGACAGAAACTACATCAGCGGAAGCCCCGAAACTTCTCAAGATCATGGTCATGGAAGCAGAACCACACCCCGAATAACCAATATTGCAGGTTCCAGAAGTAGAACAATTCTGGCAGAAGGTACCAGCGTGAGCACTATCACGCTGAAAAACGAAAGTTCCAGAAGTGTTTGCACAACTATTGATAGCAGGTCCGATGATTCCAACGCTGCCACTACCAGTAGTACTAGTAAAATTCCATTCGCCGGATTCGAGATGAACGATAGTGGAGAGAATAGGTGCCATGGTAAGGGCGGTTAAATAGATGAAAATAACAATTGACGCTGAAACTGAAATAGTGACAGCGGCAGATTTGGTGGCGATTTTAACGGGATTAAAAATAGCAGCGAGTAGAGCATTAAGAGCGGCAAGTCCACCAGCTACTGCAACAGTAGGAGCAGCTCTATTGAGGATAAATGCACCCGTAGCAACGGCAAGAATTTCTTTTCCACTTATCTCTTCTCCTGAAATTGCAACTGACATTTTGTTTAAACCCCATTTAGAAATGGCAATAGCTGTACTGACCACATCAATTGCTGTCCACAATACAGCTAGCGGAATACCAATGATAGATTCGGCTAAAGCTGCTTTGGCAGCAATGGAAACAGCTGCTTTAGCTGCCCATTGACCAGCTTTGGTGGCTGCCAACTTGAGCATTATTTTTTTGGATATCAAAGCTGCGGCTTTCTGTGTACCGCCAGTGAGAGCAGCTCGAGCTACCTGTCGAGCGAAAGGATTGCTGACTTTGCTACGAAAAACTAAATAAAGTTTATTGGAGACTTGACGGCCGATCTGAAGCTGAACCCGATTTTTGATGAACCCAACAGGATTCACCATCACCCTAACAAAATTGGCTACTGGAAGCGGGGCTTTGGCTAAAACTTTGTTTAGAGGGGAACCGATGACAAATTTTTCTAGCCGATTGAGAGGGCTGCGTTCATATATTTCACGCATTGGCCCAGAACTTTTGACAGCTTTGACAGCACTTTTTAGTTGAGTAATTTTTTGGAGAAGTGGATCGTTAAGATAACTATCTATTGGCTTTTTGTCTGTATCTGATTGAACTTTAAGTTCGTTCAATCGAGCAGCATGGATTTGAGCAAGCTTTGTTTCATCTAGACCATAATTGATTGAAGCAGTACCGGCGGCTAACGATGGAGCAACTGATTCAAGAACACCAACTTCTGAGGCAATTTTGGGATTTAGAACAGAGCTTATCTGAACTGCTTGTTCTGGAGTTGCTTGTTGTAAGTAATAGGCACGAATTATGGCAACGTCACTTAAACCAATGGGATTAGTGAAAAGAGTGAAGGTTTTTATGATCCTTGGATCGTTTGCAAGACGTGATTGTTGATTATGAATTTCTTGACGAAAGTCTTCGAAGGCTTGGAGTTGGCGATGAGTGGCGTGAGCAGGTGATAGGGTAGTAGTAAGGCTCTGATAAGCCTTGATCAGTTTATCGTCGTCATAAGTCAGATCAACTTTGACAGTACCGACAGAACTAGTAGGTGAAGTAGTTGGTTCTTTGTCAGCAAGATCTGATTCTGGATCGACACTGCCATGTGGAATTTCTTGATGGTTTGGATCGTGTCCGAATTCTTCATTCAATTGGATCGATTCACCCTTAGTACTTAAGAAAAGTTTTTCAGGATCTGGGAGGTTTTGGTCATAGATTGATTGATGCGAGCTGGACAATTCATGAGCAGCAGTAAAAAGTGGATTGGAGATTTGGCCTTTATCGAATCCAAGCTGGGTGACAGCGACGACTGAGGCGATTGAAGGCTCTAGGTTTGGATTTATGATGAGAATTTGTGTAGCAAGTTCTTGGGCAATAGCGCGTTCATTTTGGCTAAGTTTGAGGTCTGGAATTGCGGCAATGGCTGTAGCTGCAACTAGGCGAACGGTGGGGCTTGGATCAACGGCTTTGGTATCTGCTTCAGTGATACTTTTAAGAAGTGCTTGAGCAAGGGCAGGATCTTTTTCAAGCAATTCTTGAGCTTGGTTTCGACGAGCGACAGCCATTTGGGCTAGGCGAATCTGCTGAGCAAGAGTTAGTGATTGACCGGTTTTGTTTAGCTGAGGTAGCTGATCTTGATGGTCTTGATAGGCTTGAAGAAGGGCGGCAAGATTGGCTTGAGAATTGCCTTCGAGTGCAAGTTCTTCTGTGACGATGGGTTGAGCTTTTTCATCTTCTTTTTTAACCTCTTCTTTTGATTCTTGAGTTTCGTTTTGAAGTCGATAGATCGTTTCGTATGCTTCTTGAAGATAGCCAAATGAATTTGGATCTTGAAGAAAGTTTTCAAAACCATGTGTTTGGTAAAAAGCAGAGGCTTGTTTTAAAACTCCTTGGTAAGATTCACCAAACTGTAGAAAGATCTGAAATGCAGTAGAAACAATTTTGATGTCCGAATCACTTGGTTGTTCACCATTTTGGAATGAAAGTCGCTGGAGAGTTTCTAGTCCTTGTCGGAGAAGATCTAATTGAGAAGTGGCCATTTAGAATCTAATTATAGATTAGCGGCAGCTTCTGATTGACGACGTTGTATAACTTCACTAGGTTTACTGGTGGCAAGAGCGTGTTCGTCTGGAGAAGCGACAATACGAACTGCGACATGATTAGGGCCTGCAAAAAACAGACCTTCACCGACGTTTGAAGAAAGTAACATGTGCTTTTCACCTTGCGATAGATAAAAAACATCGGCGACTTGTTCGATGGCAGCAGTTGATTGTTTGAGAAGCATTTGGAGAGCTGAGTTGGTTACTATTGCTTTGCCATAAGGGGAAGATAGGAAATCATCGGCATTTTGAGAGATGACAGTGACACCTAAATAATATTTACGGGCTCGTTTGACAAAACCTTGTAAGACCTTGGCACTGTCTTCATAACGCATCAGATACCAGGCTTCATCAACTATTAAGAGACGGCGTTTGAGGTCTTTTCGCACCTTGGTCCAAATGTAGTCAAGGATCATAAACATAACAATAGGTCGAATTTCGTCGGCAAGCTCTCGAAGAGTAAAGACAGTTACTTTGCTATCCAGATCAATATTTGATTGTTGGTCAAAAATACCTTTAACCGAACCCATGACGTATTTTTCAAGTCTAGCGGCAAGGTTTTTACTGACTTCATCCTCCATACCGATAAGGGCACGATATAGATCTTCGAGTCGTGGTGGCTCAAGATGATGCGTGCTGGGATCGTCGCTAATTCCTTTTTGACGATAAGTGAGAACAAGTGCCCGATTGAGGGTGGCGTCTTCGGTGGGAGTCATTTGACCGACCATGATTTTGAGAAGAGACTGAAGGAAGAGATACTTGTATCCCATTTCATCTTCGGAACTATCATGGGCGTCGGCGATTTGAAAAGGATTAACTTTATGTTGTGAATTAACTGAGAAAGAAATGTAGTTGCCACCTAAAGCCTTGGCGATCATTTCGTACTCATTTTCTGGATCGATACAAATGATTTCTGTGTCAAACATAAGAGAGCGAAGGATTTCGAGTTTGACGAAATAAGATTTTCCAGCACCTGATGTGGCGAGAACCAACATATTGGCATTTTCAAGAGAGAAGCGGTCGAAAATGACCAAAGACTCATTATGAGCATTGATGCCATAAAGGATACCTTTGTTGTCTGTGAGTTCTGAAGAGGTAAAAGGGAAGGTGGTGGATAGGGCAGTAGTATCCATGTTTCTGGTAACCATGAGCTTGTCTTTGCAGTAGGGTAGAGTCGTCTTGAAAGCGTCTTCCATGGTAAGGGAAGCAACTTTGGTGACAATGAGAAGCGAACCTAGGGTTGATTGAACTTGACGGGTGATAGTTTCCATCTCTTTGAGATCATCAGCGGCGATGGTGATATAGAGAGAGAATTGATAGAAACGTTCGACTCCTTTGACGAGCTGGTCTTGAAGGGATTTAGCATCTTCGAGGGCTGCTTGAGTAGCTGCTTGGGGGATCCTACCCCTTTGAATATCTGAAGAAATTTCGGCTTCCATTTCGGCGATACGACGACGGAGTTGGTCAAGAGTACCCTTACTTTCACTTGGGTAGATATACATGGTGACATCAAGAGAATGATTGAAGTTGATTAAGGGTGAAAGCCAATTGGCAGATACATAACGAGGATAACCAACCACATAAAGAGTGCGATAGAAGGTGTCACCGATTTTAATATCGGAGAAATCAACTTCGATCGAAGGAGGAGCAATGGTGTTCTGGGTCTGTAAATGGGCGTCACCTGAAGCAACGCCTGGAGTATTGATGGCTGGACCTGAAATTGCTCCCGCGGTAGGTGGCATAAAGTTGGTTTTTGGAGCAGATGTGTTCATGGGGTGGTGGGTGGTTGATTGACTAATGTTTCGAGACTGACTTTGCCTGGAGCATGAACGGCTAATTGACCACTGTTAGGATTGTAGATATTGTAAAAAAGTCCTAAGAGTTCAGGGGTGGTGAGTTGTTTGGTTTTTAGGCCAATGCGAGCAAACTGACGAATTAAATGATCTCTTTTTGGATACAAAGCCATAGAGGCTTTTTCGGTAATATATTCGAGATCAAAGGGAGGTTTTTGAGGCATTTTGGCAAAGGGATTTTTGTTCTTGGTGATAATGCCTAAATCTACAGTTGAAAAGGGTATAACCACATAAAAGCGCTTCTCAAGAACTCTTCTTTCTTTGACGAGACTTCTGACAAATTGACGATATTTGATGAGGGTCTCCTTAATTTTTTGAGAAGAGACTAATTGAATTCGTTGATCGAGCAAGTTGAGATAGTCGGAAATGTCTTTGCGTTGACTACGGATGAGAATTTGAATTGGAAATGAGAGGGAGTTGAGAAGACCAGCATATGAATAAATAGTAGCGTCTTGCTCCTCCTCTGAAAGTAAACCAAAATTGATGGCGGTTGTTTGAAGTACCATCGCAACAGAGCCATCTTTGAGATAAATCAGATGGTCTCGAATGGTATAGATATCGAGGTGTTCTTGGGTGCTAGCTTTGATAGGGGCGTTTTGATTCATGTTCGTTTAGGTGGCCGAAGATTTGGCTTGTATTTTGAGTGGTTTAACAATTTGATTTTTAAGTTCTAGAGTGTAACTTTCAAAAAGATAGCCTGTTTTGTCAGTGATGATCTGGTAGTTACCATTGTCTAGTGGTTTAGCAAACAAGAATTGACCAAGAGAATTACTTCTGGTGGCGCGAACAGACAAACCTTGTTGACGAATTTCAATTAAAGCCCCATCTAAAATTTTACCTTCAGGAGTAAGAGTCATTCCAACAAGAGTATTGGGGGTGGTAGGAGTAAAGGGAATGGGGAGACGTACTTCGGTTTTGGCTTGAGTAGATAAACTATCTATAGTTTCTGATCTAGTAGGAGTTGGGGTTGCTATAACTGGTTGAATTACAGGAGTCGGTTGGGCATTTGCTGCTGGTTGTGGAACAACTTGAGGAGAGGCAATTACGGGAGGTATGTCTTTGGGCGGTTGGGCGGGGGTAAGTGGGCGAGAAAGTGCAGGAGTGTTGACTGGTTGAGCGATGTATTGAGTGGAAGTTTGAGTTTGAGGAGTGATAGGTTGGGCGGGAGTTTTACTTAAAGGATTTAAATTAGTGCCTGGTTGAGGTTGTTTACTAACGAGGGAGTCTGGCCGAACTTCGCGCCAAACATACTGGGTGGGAGAGTAGATTGATTTGATAAATGCAATAATCCATTTGTCCATGGGTCGACCTTGAATGGGCACAAAAGCAATGCCAGCGCCTAAAGAAGCAAAGATGATAGCTATTGGATACTTGAAAAAGAATGGTAATGGTGACGACCAGAAAATAAAGGCAACAAGAATACCTCCTGCTAACCAGAGAAATTGGATAAGGGTCATCTCGCCGATTAGGCGAAAGCGATAGCCCGCAACGTCTTGGGGGATTGGGTGTTGTTCGATGGCCATAATTACTACTTCTTACAGTATACCCAATATTGGGTTAATTAGCTTCGGAGAATGCTATAATTTAGCGGATGAGTGAACTCGATCCACAGCAAACAAGACTAATAGCATTGAGAGGAGAATTGCAAAGACAAATTGATGCCTTTACGCCTAAACAGTTTGTTCAAATTGATACGATTTTAGGATTACCTGAATCTAGTAGAACAGACGCTCAGAAAAACTGGGTAAATAGTACGTTGGCAGAACTAAGATCTAAAGGTTTAACTGCAGATGACTTTGTTAATGCGGCAATGGCAAGGAAAA